>JBNKYQ010000338.1:0-2606 GCA_050300975.1 Kordiimonas sp. | reverse complement strand
TGCCTCTCGTGCCTTGACGAACCGCTGTTTATCTCGGGCGACCAGGTGCTGCCCAATATTACCTCGAACGTGTCCGTCCATGCACGGGAGCCGCATTCGAACCCGCTGGCGCACTGGATCACGTCGCTTGAGCGGATGAAACATATCCCTGGCGATCCGCTAGTGCTGCCAAGCCATGGCCGCGTGTTCAAGGGGCTGGACACCCGGCTGACGGCGCTGGTGAACAGCCATCTGGGCAAGCTGAAGTCGCTCCATGAATGGTGCGCGGACGTGCGCACGCCGGTTGAAACCTTCCCGGCGCTGTTCCGGCGCAAGCTTACCGGCATGGACTTCTATATGGCGCTTGGCGAGGCGCTGGCCCACCTGCATCTGCTTGAAGCGCTGTCGCTGGTGACCCGGTCGTTTGACGGCGATGTGTACCGGTTCGAATCCACTGGCACCTTCGACGCCAGCGTGCTGGCCGAGCAGGCCAAGGCGCTGCCCGGAGTGGCCCTGCGCGATATCGCGGGTATCTACTGACAGATTTCCGCCATTTCTGACCCGAAAATAAGAGTGGTTCGCATCAATAACCTTTGCGTCTCCGGATACAGCATCCTATAACTGCCTCAGATTATGACACTCAGGCAAACCTAAGGGCTAAGGGTTCCGGACAATGAACGAAACAGGCAAAGATACCAAAGATTTAAGCGCATTGAGCTTCGAAGAGGCAATGGCCTCGCTGGAGCAGATCGTCGCCAAGCTTGAATCCGGAAACGCGCCTCTTGAACAGTCTATCGACCTGTATACCCGCGGGACCCAGCTGAAGGCGCACTGCGAAGCCAAGCTGAAGGATGCCCAGGCGAAGATCGAAAAGATCACGCTGGATGACAATGGGGCCGCAGCCGGCACCCAGGCTTTCGAAGTCGAATAGGCGGGGGTCTCGTGGAAGATAACGGACCTTTGAATGAAGCGCTCGCGGCCACGTCGGCGGCAATTGAGCGGGTTCTTGATCCTATCCTGGCGCTGAATGGCGGCCCGGAAGATCGTGTGGTGGAAGCCATGCGCTATTCTGTCTTCTCTGGCGGCAAGCGCCTTCGTCCCTTCCTCGTGCTGGCCAGTGCCGAGCTGTTCGGCGTTGACCGCCCGCAGGCGCTGCGGGTTGCGGCAGCCATCGAATGCATCCACTGCTATTCGCTGATCCATGACGACCTGCCTGCGATGGACGATGATGACCTGCGCCGCGGCAAGCCCACAGTTCACAAGCAGTTCGATGAGGCCACCGCCATCCTGGCAGGTGACGCGCTGATGAGCGTGGCGTTCGAGATTCTCTCGAGCGACGAGACCCATTCCGACCCTTATGTGAGGCTGGAGCTTGTCAAGCACCTGGCGCGCGCGTCAGGGCACCGCGGCATGGTGGGCGGCCAGATGATCGACCTTCAGGCGCCAGACCTGGATCTGGACGAATTGGACGTGCAGCGCCTGCAGCAGATGAAAACCGGCGCGCTGATCTGTTTCTCGGCTGAAGCCGGCGCTATCATGGGCCACGCGGGCAAGCAGGCGCGAGCGTCGCTCCACGGTTATGCCCGTGATCTGGGGCTTGCGTTCCAGATTGCAGATGACCTTCTGGATGTGGAAGGCACGGAAGAAGAGGTCGGCAAGGCCATCGGCAAGGATGAAGACGCGGGTAAAGCCACACTGGTTGGCCTGATGGGCGTGGAGCGTGCGCGCAAGCAGGCGCAGATTTTGGCCGATCAGGCTATTGAACATTTGGCGCAATTCGACGATAAAGCATCGCTTTTGCGCGCCGTCGCGCATTTTGTTATAAATCGCAACGTCTAAAGCCTTTTGGCTGATGCGAACCAAGCCTGCACAGGCAGGCCTGTGCCACATGGGCAGAATGCCCAAGAGGCTGAGAAGGATAAGAAGTTGAGCGTACGCCCTGAAACGCCTTTGCTGGATCAAGTGCAGACCCCGGTGGACCTGCGCAAGCTTCCCAAGGAAAAGCTGAAACAGCTTGCAGATGAACTGCGCGAAGAGATGATCAGTGCCGTATCGGTGACCGGTGGTCACTTTGGTGCGGGGCTCGGCGTTGTTGAGCTGACAGTGGCGCTTCACTATGTGTTCAACACGCCGGAAGACCGCCTGATCTGGGACGTTGGCCACCAGGCCTACCCCCACAAGATTCTGACCGGCCGGCGCGACCGTATCCGCACCATCCGCCAGGGTGGGGGCTTGTCCCCTTTCACCAAGCGCGGTGAAAGCGATTATGACCCGTTCGGTGCCGGCCATTCGTCCACGTCTATCAGCGCGGCGCTCGGCATGGCTGTGGCCAGCAAGATGGCAGACAAGCCCGGCAAGGCCATCGCCGTAATTGGTGACGGCGCCATGAGTGCCGGGATGGCCTATGAAGCCATGAATAACGCCGAACAGGCGGGCAACAGGCTGGTGGTGATCCTCAATGACAATGATATGTCCATCGCGCCTGCCGTGGGCGGCCTTTCTGCCTATCTGGCGAAGATCGTCAGCTCGCACACGTTCCTGAGCCTCAGGGGCTTCGGCAAGAAGATCATTGAAATGCTGCCCAAGCCGCTCGCGGACCGGGCGCGGCAGGCGGAAGAATATGCGCG
>JBNKYQ010000337.1:0-2679 GCA_050300975.1 Kordiimonas sp. | reverse complement strand
GCCAAAGATCTTAATAAAATGAGCGCCAAGGCCAGCATAAAACTGCTATTGCCGAGTGGCAGCGCGGCGGCTGATTCGATGTTGTTCAAATGGGTAGCGTTGCTGACTGGCTCGAAAAACGCGCTCAAGGGCGTGGGCTATTGCTCGGCCCAGCAGCCTTGCCCGGTGGTCAGCGGCCAGGACGCCGAGATCCCTTCGGTCAAGTCCATTCTGAAAGGCGAGCAGTACTCCACCGTGTTCAAGGACACCCGCGAGCTTGCACGTGTCACCGTTGGCATGGTCAACGCGCTTCTGGGCGGCAGCGAGCCGGAAATCAACGATACCAAGACCTACGACAATGGTGTGAAGGTTGTTCCTTCCTACCTGCTCGAGCCGGTATCTGTTGATGCAAGCAACTGGGAAGAAATTCTCATTGGCTCCGGCTATTACACCATGGACCAAATCAAGTAAGACTCCTCCCAAGTCTTAAATCGGCCCGTCGGACATAACGTCCGGCGGGCCTAACCGGCACGTATGCCCGGACCTAATAACAAAAAAAGTTTGAGTCTATCGCCCATGTCCACGCTCCTCGAAATGCGTCAGATCACCAAGGAATTCCCCGGCGTCAAGGCGCTGGACAAGGTGGACCTGAAGGTTGAAAAAGGCGAAATTCACGCCATATGCGGTGAAAACGGCGCTGGCAAATCCACCCTCATGAAGGTGCTTTCCGGGGTTTATCCCGCAGGCAGTTTTGAAGGTAAAATCCTTTACGAAGGCAAGCCTGCCAACTTCCGCCATATTAACGACAGTGAAGATCGCGGCATCATCATCATTCACCAGGAACTGGCACTGGTTCCCCAGCTTTCGATTGCCGAAAACATTTTTCTCGGCAATGAGCGCGCCTCTGGCGGCGTCATCGACTGGCGCGAAACCAATCGCCGCACCGAAGAATTGCTGGCCAAGGTTGGCCTGAAAGAACCGCCCACAACACTCGTCGACAAGATTGGCGTGGGCAAGCAGCAGCTGGTTGAAATTGCCAAGGCGCTCTCCAAAGATGTGAAGCTTCTCATTCTGGATGAGCCGACAGCCGCGCTGCAGGAAAATGACAGCCGCAAGCTCTTGGACCTCATGCTGGAACTGAAAAGCCAGGGCGTGACATGCATCATCATCTCCCACAAACTGGGCGAGGTGCGCTATGTGGCCGACAGTGTCACGGTGATCCGCGATGGCACCACCGTTTCCACGCTGGATGCAAAAGCGGGCCTCTCCGAAGATGAGATTGTGCGCGACATGGTGGGCCGCGACATGACGCATCGTTTCCCCGAGCATTCCCGCACACCCGGCGACTTGTTGATGGAAGTGGAAGGCTGGAATGTCTGGCACCCCGAACACACCGAACGACAGGTCATCCGCAATGCCTGCCTCAATGTCCGCGCGGGCGAGGTGGTCGGCATTGCCGGGCTAATGGGGTCGGGCCGGACCGAACTGGCCATGTCCATCTTCGGCAAGTCCTATGGCCGCAACATTTCCGGCACGGTGAAGCTGAAAGGCGAGACCGTTGACGTTTCCAACGTGCCCCGCGCCATCAAGGCCGGCATTTCCTATGTGACGGAAGACCGCAAGTCGCTTGGCCTGGTGCTGGATGAGCCGATCCGCTTCAACACCACACTTGCCAATCTGGAAGGTGTCTCCTCCGGCGGTATCTTGAACCGCAACGAGGAAACCCGTGTCGCAGAACAATATCGCGAGGCGCTTGCCACCCGCACACCATCGGTTTTCCAGCGCGTGGTGAACCTTTCAGGCGGCAACCAGCAGAAGGTGGTTCTTGCCAAATGGCTCTTCACCGCGCCTGAAGTGCTGATCCTCGACGAGCCGACACGCGGGATTGATGTTGGTGCAAAATACGAAATTTACACCATCATCAACGAGCTGGCCGCCCAAGGCAAAGGCGTGGTGATGATCTCGTCGGAAATGCCGGAACTGCTTGGCATGTGCGACCGCATTTATGTGATGAGCGAAGGCGCGCTGGTTGGGGAACTGACCGCCGCTGAAGCCAGTCAGGAGCGCATTATGTCGCTCATCGTGAACGAATAGGAAAGCCACGTCATGGCACATACAGAAAACACACACGAAAATTCCAGTCAGGGCGTCGCGGCCTATCTCGCCTCACACTTGCGCGAATACGGCCTGCTTCTGGCGCTGATTGTCATCATGGCCTTCTTCCAGATTGTGACAGAAGGAACGTTGCTGCGCGCCGTCAACGTTACCAACCTTCTGCTGCAAAACAGCTATATCATCATCATGGCGCTGGGCATGCTCATCGTCATCGTGTCCGGCAATATCGACCTGTCGGTCGGCTCTGTCATGGGCTTTGTCGGGGCGCTGGCCGCGGTCATGATTGTGAATTACGATTTCGGCGTTTTCACCACAATTATCGTCTGTTTGATCGTCGGTGGCCTCATTGGCGCAGCCCAAGGCTATTGGGTCGCCTATTGGCGAATACCCTCCTTTATCGTGACCTTGGCAGGCATGCTTGTTTTCCGCGGCCTGTCGCTCTGGCTGCTTGAGGGCCAGTCGGTTGGTCCATTCCCGCGTGAATTCCAGTTTATTGCCAACGGCTTCGTACCCGATATTTTCCCTGCCGGTATCGGCGAATATCTGGCTGGCATATTCGATGCCCGCAAGGTCAATGTTCTGGCC
>JBNKYQ010000336.1:0-2681 GCA_050300975.1 Kordiimonas sp. | reverse complement strand
GCATGGTGCGCCTTGCGCGCGAGCAGCGGGACGAACTGAACCAGATTATATAGGAGGCGATCAGTGCCCATTACCGTTCGCCTTGATGTCATGCTCGCGGAACGCAAGGTCAAATCGAAGGATCTCGCGGCCCACATAGGCATTACCGAAGCCAACCTGAGCCTTTTGAAATCTGGCAAGGTGAAGGGGGTGCGTTTCAGCACCCTTGAAGCCATCTGCGATTATCTGGAGTGCCAGCCCGGCGACCTGCTGCGTTTTGAAAAGGAATGACCGGCCCGCGCTCAGGCGCGCCTAGAAACGCGTCGACAGGGTGAAGGCGCTGTAGCGGTGACTGCCGCTGCCTTCAAACTCTGACGTCCGGAAAGCGTTCGTCAGCGCCATGCGCACCGGCCCGATGAAGGCCACCACGCCCACCTGCACTTCCGCCAGGAACTCTTTCTTGTTCACATCATGCTCGTGGTGCGCCCAGGTGCCATCGAGGAAGATGTTGCGCGCAATGGCGCGAACCTCGCTGCCTGCGAACAGATAGATATCGAACCCGTCGCCCGAAAAATGGTCGCTGCCCGGCAGGCTGGGCTGGATGCGGGGCGGCGCGCCCATGTCGCGGTCCAGGTTGGTGCCAAGTCTGAGCGTCAGCCCCCCTGCGCCATATGTATAGACGTTGCCGAGCGCCACACCCCAGTGCGGCGTGAAATCGAACGACATGTCGCCCGACAGGTTGATCGGCGCGAACCGGTGACCGCGGGTATAATAGAGATTGAGGCCGGGCTCATTCGGCAGTTGGTGTGGCCAGCCGTTCGGGCGCGGGCTGCCGATCACGCTGTGCCACCAGCGCTGGGTCTTGCTGGCGAGCGACGCGGGGCCCACCATGCCCACATCCAGCTTGATGGCTTCATAGCCCGTCCGGTCCTCCACCGTGACGCCGAACTCCAGATAGGTCCAGCCGGCATAAGGGCGATCGTCCTCGATCAGGTCGAAGGATTCGATGTCCTTCGGCGTGTACATGTTCTGCCCGAGTGCCACACTATAATAGAGGTCTGACTTCAGCGCATTCCGCGCCTTGGGAGAAAAGCGCCTGAGGAAGTTGCTGATGCCGTCACTAAGCGGCGTGTTGCCGGGCCGGTGTACGTAACTGAGGCGGATACCGTTGGTATAGTTCTGGTCGGTGCCGAACAGGATGTCATTTTCCACCTGCAGGGTTAGGACCTCGTTGCGGTCGCTCTGCGCATAGCCCGCGATATCGGCATTGGCGCTGCCCGAAGTAGCCGCGGCCATAAGCGCTGCACAAAGAAACGCCGCGCCCTGACGCCTTCCTATACCAACTGACTGCTTCACGAATGTGCTACCCCTGTTGACCTGATGATTGTGCCTGCGCCGCATCTAAATGCAGAAATTCGACACCTTTATGACCAAACTGCCCCGCCCGCGCGACACAAACTGTACAAGTCCCTGCGCTTGAGGCAAGCTTGGTTCAAAATTTCGGGCAAAGATTGATCAACAAACCTATGCGCATCCTACATATTCTGGACCACAGCCTTCCCAAGCACAGCGGCTATGTCTTTCGCACCATGTCCATCATGGCCCAGCAAAAAGCCATGGGCTGGGACCCGGTGCTGGTTACCACCCCCCGGCACGGCAAGGGCAGCGAACCGTTTGAGGACATTGACGGCTGGCGCATCTACCGCACCCCGAACGGCGGCATCCCCAAATGGTTGCCGCCGGGCCTGCGGGAAATGCGCGAGATGCGACTCACCAAATACCGCCTGCGTGCGCTTGTTGAAGAGCTCAAACCCGATATCCTGCATGCCCATTCGCCGGTGCTGAATTTCTTCCCGGCCTTTGAAGCGTCGGGTGGGCGCCCGGTGGTCTATGAGATTCGCGCCTTCTGGGAAGACGCGGCTGTTGACCACGGCACCACGCATGAAGGCAGCCTCAGATACCGCGTCAGCCGCGCGCTCGAAACCCGGGCGATCCGGCAGGCAACGGAAGTGACGACCATCTGTGAAGGACTGCGCGCTGATATCCTCGCCCGCGGCATCCGGCCCGACAAGGTGACGGTGATCCCGAATGCGGTAAACGCTGAGGCCTTCCCGCCGATCGGCGAAAAAGACGCGGCCCTTGTGCGCGAGCTTGGCCTTGAAGGCCGGACGGTGTTGGGCTTCGCCGGCTCCTTCTATGCCTATGAAGGGCTTGAATTCCTGATCCGTGCCTTGCCCGCCCTTAAGGCCGAGGTGCCGGACGTGGCGCTTTTGCTGGTGGGCGGCGGGCCAACTGAGGCGCGCCTCAAGGCCGCCGTGACAGAACTTGGACTGGAGGACACGGTGATTTTCACCGGACGCGTGCCGCACGACAGCGTGCGCCGCTATTATAGTGCGGCTGATATCATGGTGTACCCGCGCCACGGCATTCGCCTGACGGAAACCGTGACGCCACTGAAGCCGCTTGAGGCCATGGCCATGACCCGGCTGGTGCTGGCGAGCGACGTGGGCGGCCATAAGGAACTGATTGAGGACGGTCGCACCGGGCGCCTGTTCCGGGCCGATGACGCAGCAGACTTTGTGCGCGTGTGCGCTGAGCTGATCAAATCCCGCGAAGGCTGGCCTGCCATCCTGAATGCCGGTCGTGAGTATGCCGAACATGTGCGTACGTGGAAAAACAGCGTGGCACAGTATGAAGGCGTC
>JBNKYQ010000335.1:0-2696 GCA_050300975.1 Kordiimonas sp. | reverse complement strand
GTTCGCTGTAGGACTGCTCAGGCTGATCAGCGCCGCGGTGCAGGTCGCGCACGACCTCCGCGATGGAAACCAGGTCACCGGAATTGATCTTTGCTTCATATTCCTGTGCCCGACGGCTCCACATGGTGCGCTTGATACGGGCCTTGCCCTTAAGCGTCGTGAAGGCTTCCTTGAGCGTGGCGTCCGAAGACAGGCGACGCATGCCGCTGGCTTCAGCTTTCAGTGTTGGTACGCGAAGCGTCATGCGTTCTTTTTCAAAACGGATGACATAGAGCTCCAGTGCGAGGCCCGCGATTTCCTGGGTCTCAAGCTCGGTGATCCGGCCTACGCCGTGCTTCGGGTAAACAATATAGTCGCCAACTGCGTAAGGATGTTTTGTGGATTTTGCCATAGTGGTCCTTTGTCCTTCTTTATATTAGCCGGCCTGCCTGTGCGGGGTCTGGACATCCTCTCGGGCATGCACGGTTTCCCAAATGGGTCCGGCAGAGATTGTCCGGGCGGGCAATAAAATTGCGCCGACCCTGCACTGGGCCAAAAAAAACCGTTGCCGCCCCAGCTCCGGGAGCGCAAACAGGCTTTAAAAAGCGTTTCAATTTTAGGCGGTTCCAGCCACCACACGGCGAAAGGCTTGGCGCCCTTTTTGCCGCGTCAATCCCCATCTTATACCACAAATTTCAGTAATATGACAGTGGAAAGATGCTGGTATTTGGCTCTATTGCTGGATTTTGGGCGATTTTATACAAAAAAGAGGCCCGGCGACATGGCCGAGCCCCTGGTAACTCATTGCTGCAAAAGCAATAAAGAAAGCGAAAAATCAGTCGCCTTTGCCGGGATTTGTCGACAGAAGCTCTTTCTTGCCTTCCTTGCCTTTCCAGTCATCCGCGTCAGCAGGCGTTTCGCCCTTGACCGTAATGTTCGGCCATTCCTCGGAATATTTGGTGTTGATCTCGAGCCATTCCTCGAGCCCGTCTTCGGTATCAGGCAGGATGGCTTCGGCCGGGCACTCAGGCTCACACACGCCGCAGTCGATACACTCGTTCGGATTGATCACGAGGAAGTTCTCGCCCTCGTAGAAACAATCCACCGGGCAAACCTCAACGCAGTCCATATATTTACATTTGATACATGCCTCAGTGACAATATACGTCATGAGTGTCTCCTTAACTGTGCCTGTTCGCATTCAGCCGGGCTGGAAGGCGGCTGTGCGATATAATCATTAGTTCGCTTTATGCCCAAAACAATAGCCGCCCGCAACGCCTTTATATGCAAGTGATTCTTAACTCACGCGAATGTTTGGCTTGCGCTAGCGGTCCATCAGCTTGTCGATGGCTCGGCGCTCGGCTTTGGTGGGGCGGCCAGTGCCCGCTTCGCGAAGCGCGGGGGCGGTTTTGGCCTCTTCTTTTTTGGCCTTTACCTGCTCTTCAATGGGCGACAGGTCTTCATAAAGCGCCTGGGCCTCCACCGCGGGGCCGCGGCGCTCACCACACGCCAGCACCTTCACCACGCGCACGTGGGCAGCCTGCGGGAAGGTGAGCACATCCCCGGGCTTGATAGAGGCCGATGCTTTCTTGGAATGCTCGCCGTTGATGCGCACCTTGTGCGCCTTGCACATTTTGCCCGCGAGCGATCGGGTTTTGAAGAAACGGGCGTACCAGAGCCAGAGGTCCAGCCGGATTTTATCGCCCGTTTCTGTCATTGTTCAGGTCTTACTTCTTTTTCTGAAGCGCGTCCTTCAGGCCGGCCAGTGCCGCGAAAGGCGAATCCGGATCGGCCTGCTTTTCGCGTTTCGGTGGGCGTGCCGTGTGGGTGCGTGGGCCAGACGGCTTCGCCCCTTTACCCTTGCCGCGACGGTCTCCGCCCTTACCCCGATTACCATCATGTGGCTTGCCGCCACCCGGCTTGCGGTCACCCGCTGGGCGGCCACCCCGATCACCTTGTGGGCGCGCCTTGCGCTTCGGCGCCCAGGCAAAGAAATAACGCTCAACCAGCTCAGCCTCGCCTTCAGGCGCGGCTTCTGCTGCAACTTCAGTGGCGGCCTCTGGCGCGGCTTCAACTTCTGGCGTTTCAGCTTCCGGCGCAGCTTCTGGGGCTGCGGCTGCGGCTGGTACCTCTTCGGCTTTGGCTTCTTCAACTGGTGCTTCAGCCGGTGCCTCTTCAGCCTTGTCGGCTTCTGGGGCCGCTTCCGCAGCAGCTTCCTTCGCAGGCTCTTCTTTCGCAGGTGCTGGTACCTGACGAACCTCATGCTTGTAGCCGGCTGACGCCATCACTTCGGCGAAGTCTTCACCAGAGAGGCCAACAAGGCCCATGATCTCAGGCGTTACTTCGAACCAGTCACCGCCCTGGCCCAAAGGCCGCACGGCGTCCGCGAGGCGCTCAAGCATGTCCATGCGGACGGCTTTCTTGCCCACAACGGTAAAGCCCGCCAGTTCATAGAAGGCGTTCGGTGCCGTGGCTTCCGTCTCGACCCACACCATGCCCGGTGTCGGCAGGCCCGGCAGGCCGTTCAGTTTACCCGCCATCGCCCACATCATCAGACGCAGTTCAATCGCGTGTGGCTTCAAGACAAGCGGGATATACAAGCTTGAGGCACCAATGCGGATGCCGAACCGGCGCAGGCCCTTGCGGGCGTCCTGGTCCAGCTGGCGAAGATCGCCGTCCACTTCCGTGCGTTTCATCACGCCGTAGTTTTCAAGAAG
>JBNKYQ010000334.1:0-2713 GCA_050300975.1 Kordiimonas sp. | reverse complement strand
CATGAGACGGTTTCGGCTTGTGCATGTTGGCGGAAATTTTCGCCATTACATCATCAAGGCGTTCTTCTTCAGATACTGATTCCACTAGTGCTTTTGGCACCCTGCAAACGGATTTGATAAAATCGACGTCGGTCATTTGCCACCCCCTGCGTTAGACCGTTTCCCCCGAATCGATAAAATTTTATCTATCACAAATGACAGCAGAAAGACAGCGCCCGACAAAGGGCAGGCAGGCAGGCTTGCGGCGATCGGTTGCATTTGTCCTGCACGTGCAACGGCTTGTGCTAACCAAAAAAAACAGCTGCCCGCCCCCTTTGATGCTCAAAACATGGGGCATGGCAGCTGAGTTCACTCAGAGAGGCCCCGCTATGTGACAGGCGGGGCTGCTCTGGGGTTCTGAGTCGCTTTTAAGTCGGGTGGTCGGAACCACCCCAACCGTCGCCCTGAACTTGTTTCAGGGCCCATCCTGAGACCGCAGCGCTGTTTAAACTATCCTGTGGATGCTGAAACAAGTTCAGCATGACGATTGTTGAATGGCCGCACTTAAGCTGACCGCGTGTAGGCGGTCTTGACTGTGGTATAAAATTCCTTGGCATAAGCGCCCTGTTCACGGCTGCCGTAGGATGACCCTTTCGTACCGCCGAACGGCACGTGATAATCCACGCCCGCGGTTGGCAGGTTCACCATTACCATTCCGGCTTCGGACCGGCGCTTGAAATCGGTCGCGTACTTGAGCGAGCTGGTGCAAATGCCGGATGACAGGCCAAACTGGCAGTCATTGGCAACCTTCAGCGCCTCCGCGTAATCCTTCACCTTCACCACGCTGGCGACCGGGCCGAAGACTTCCTCGCGGTTGATGGTCATGTCTGGTGTGGTGTCGGTGATCAGCGCCGGGGCCAAGTAGAAGCCTTCGGGCTTGTCCGCCAGGCGCGTGCCGCCACACACCAGCGTGCCGCCTTCAACCACTGCCTGCTCCACATATTTGAGGTTGCTCTCCAGTTGGCCCGCGTCCACCACCGGGCCGATCTGGGTGGCGCTGTCCCGCGCATCCCCCACAACAAGCGCCTTGGTCGCCGTCGCAAGCGCGTCCACAAAGGCGTCATGGATGCCTTCTGTCACGATGATCCGGCTCGACGCGGTACAGCGCTGGCCAGTGGAGAAGAAAGCGCCGTTCAGGGCGCAATCGACAGCGATATCGAGGTCTGCATCATCCAGCACAACAATCGGGTTCTTGCCGCCCATTTCCATCTGCACCTTGGCGCCGCGCGCGACCGCCCGGTTGCGGATGTCTGAGCCTGTGGGCACGCTGCCGGTGAAGCTGATGGCGCGCACGTCATCGCTGGTGACGATGGTTTCGCCCACCTCACGGCCCGAACCGTTTACCAGGTTGAACACACCCGCAGGCATACCGGCGCGGGAGATGATTTCACTGAGCGCCCACGCCGACCCCGGCACCAACCCCGCGGGCTTGAACACCACGGTATTGCCGTATGCGAGCGCCGGGGCGATCTTCCAGGCCGGGATGGCGATGGGGAAGTTCCACGGCGTGATCATGCCGATAACGCCCACAGGTTCACGCGTCACCTCAACCCCAAGGCCGGGGCGGGTGCTTGGCAGCACGTCACCCGTGATCCGGAGCGTCTCGCCCGCGAAATACTTGAAAATCTGCCCGGCGCGCGCCACTTCGCCAATGCCCTCGGCCAGCGTCTTGCCTTCTTCGCGGCTGAGCAACTCCCCCAGCTCTTCCTTGCGTGCCAGCAGTTCAGTCGCGATGAAATCAAGCGCATCGAAACGCGCCTGGATACCGCTCATGCCCCAGCTTGGTGCCGCAGCCTTGGCGGCAGCGATGGCCTCGAGCGCCTGGGCGCGGTCCGCCACCGCATACTCGCCGATAATATCGTCCGTGTTCGACGGGTTTACGTTCGGGGCGTATTTCGCGCCCGCCACCCATTCGCCGCCGATGAAATTGTCAAATTTTGTCATGTGTCCCTCCCGATACTCAGACCAGCTGGAACCCTTCAGGGAAGGGGTCGCTGTCATCTACAAAAATCGTGTTCAGCCCCGTCACAAAGGCCTGGCCTTCTATAGACGGGATGATGCCCGGATTGCCACCCACATCTGTCAGTTCCTCGACCCGCCCGATGAAACGGCTGTGAATGATGCTTTCGTGCACAAAGGTATCACCTGCTTTCAGCCTGCCGCGCGCCACCAGTTGCGCGAGCCGCGCCGATGTGCCTGTGCCGCAGGGCGAGCGGTCGATGGCCTTGGAACCATAGAAAACCGCGTTGCGGCCATCCGCCCCATCCGTGGGCGTGCCGGTCCACAAAACATGGCTGCAGCCCCGCACGCTGGCGTCCATCGGATGCACCACATCAACCGCCCTGTTGACCGCCTCGCGGATAAGCGGGCTGAAGCGCAGGATATCGGCGGGGCGCATATGCTCCAGCCCCGCATAACCCGGTTGCGGGTCGATGATGGCATAGAAATTCCCGCCGTAGGAGACGTCCACCGTCAGGGGCCCAAGGCCCTCGACGTCAATCTCAACATCCCTGTGCGCCAGGTAAGAGCCGATGTTTCGGAACCGCACGCCTGTGACCTTGTCGCCATCACGTTCATAGCGCACGCTCACTCGGCCCGCAGGCACGTCAAGCTCCAGCCGGCCAGCTGTGCGCGGGGTGATCAAGCCATGCTCCAGTGCAATCGTTACGGTTCC
>JBNKYQ010000333.1:0-2778 GCA_050300975.1 Kordiimonas sp. | reverse complement strand
GCCTTATCGAGCATCTGCAGCTCCGGCAGGGGCAGCAGGTCATCCACATACCATATGAAATGGTGGTGCTTCAGGTCAGGCAGGCTGACGATGGGCGGGTGCTGCTGCAGGTAACTGGGGGCGGCGTAAAGCCGAAGCCTGTAAACCCCCGCCTTCTCGCTGACGATCCGGCCGTGACTTGGGCGCGCCAGCGTGATGGCGGCGTCCGCTTCGCGCCTGCTGAGGTTCAGGGACCGGGTTTCGGCCACCAGCTCGAGCGTGATGCCGGGGTTCCGCTGGCGGAAGCCCATGCAGTGGCGCACCAGAAACTGGCTGCCGAAGGCCTCGGGCGTCGACAGCCGCACGGTGCCCTGCGGCCCGCTCGCCACTGGCGTGACCTCATCCATCAGCGCGATGGAGCTGGCTTCCATCTTTTCCGCATAGGCCAGCATGCGGCGGCCGTCGGCATTCAGTTTGTAGGCCCGGTTTTCCCGGTCGAACAGGTTGACGCCCAGCTCTTTTTCAAGCGCCGCTATTCTGCGTGAAACCGTTGTGTGATCCACGCCGAGCCTCAGGGCCGCCGCAGCCAGCTTGCCGCGGCGCGCCAGCTCCAGGAAATAGCGCATGTCGTTCCAGTCGAACATATCCGGGTATCAAGCCCCATGTTGAAAATTGGAGGGACCCAGTTTACAAGGCCTCTTGGGGCAACATGGAATTGATTTGGAAGCAAGGCAAGCATTGTCATGACGAAAAGCGTGAAGATTCTGACTGACGATGATTTCAGTCCGCTTGTTTTACCAGCCGCCAGCGCCATACGCAGAGAACCGCCAAGACCCAAGTCAGAGCGCCAGCCCGGCTTTGAAGATGAATTCGATTTCTTGTCCATTTTTTATGACGCCTTCCTCTGGAAGGACGGTGCAGAAGTTCGTTTGATCGGACCCAAAATGCTCAATCTGGCGCCTTTTGTTGAGGCCGCCCATATCTCGGTCAGCGGAGATGAAAGCAGGAGGCCGTTGCCTTTCCGCTATCACGAAAAGCGTAAAGTGGCCTATGTGGATGTCGTGTTGCCTGAAGGTGAAAGGGCAAGCAGAGGATTGAGGATCGATTTGGGCGAACTGGGGGCGTTCGAACTCAAGGTTCAACCAAGCGGCCTACCTGTTTTCAAAGATAAGCGGGTTGCCTTCACCCTCTTTAAATATGAGCCCGACCATTGGCTCAGGGACTGGGCCTATTTTAACGCCGTTTATCACGGGGCCGAAGCCTTCCTTGTGTATCATAATGATTGCCCCAACCGCACGAGCGCGCAAATCGCCCATGCCCTTGAAGGCCTGCCGGGGGTGGAGCTGGTTGTCGTGGCCAATTGGCCTTATCCTTATGGGCCAAGCGATGGCGGCACCGGGAAATGGGATTCGAATTTCTGTCAGGTTGGCATGCTGGAACAGATGCGCTGGCGCTTCTTGCAGGACGCTCGGAGCGTACTTCATTCGGACATCGATGAACTGATCGTTACGAACAATGGCTCCTCTGTGTTTGAAATGGCTGAACAGGCGGTGGAACAATATGTGCAGTTCCCGGGGCAATGGGTGTCCGGGGATGGACCAATTGCGGGTATCGGGGAACGGCGGCATAAGGATTTCTGCCATCTGGTGGATGATCCAGACGGCAAGGCTGTGGAATACAAGTGGGCAGCCGTCCCCAAGGCTTTCGGAGAGGACAAACGCTGGATTGTCCATGAGCTTTCTCATTCCACCTCCAGCTGCCCCCCGTTTGAAGTGGCCGGTCTCAGGCACTTCCGGCCCATCAATACGGGTTGGAAACTCGACCGCATTCCAACGGGAAGTGTTGTGAAGCCTGATGACATGCTGCGCGAGGCTTACCGTAAGGTTGGCTGGCTCCCTTAAAAAGGTTTGCGCACATTTGCACAAACTATAATGCAAAACTTCTCAGTGACGTGCAATATTGCATGTTATAGGGTGTGCCGGATTTTGGGGCGGAGTCGCGGCCCACGACCTGTTTGATGTCCGATTTCCCGGACGGCGGCCGCGTGTATCATTTTGGAGACTTTACGCATGTATGAGCGTCATCATTTTATTGGCGGCAAGGACGTAGAAGGCACGTCCGGCCGGTTTGGTCCAATTTTCAATCCCTCAACTGGTGAGCAGGCAGGCAAGGTATCGCTGGCCGCCAAATCCCAGGTTGAGGATGCGATCGCGGCGGCGGATGCTGCTTTCCCTGAGTGGGCAGCCACGTCTGTTGTGAAGCGCGCGCGCGTGCTTCAGAACCTGGTGCACATCCTGTACCGTGAAAAAGATGCGCTGGCTGAAGCGCTGTCCGCTGAGCACGGCAAAGTGTTTTCTGACGCGCAGGGCGACGTGCAGCGTGGCCTTGAGGTCGCTGAATTCGCACAAGGCATCCCGCACCTGATCAAGGGCGAGTTCTCCGACAACGTCTCCACGGGCATCGACATGTACAGCATGCGCAAGCCTCTGGGTGTTGTTGCCGGCATCACGCCGTTCAACTTCCCGGCCATGATCCCGCTGTGGATGAGCTGTGTGGCCATCGCGTGCGGCAACACCTACGTGCTGAAGCCATCTGAGAAAGACCCAACCGTGCCGCTGATGCTGGCTAAATGTTGGGCCGAAGCTGGCCTGCCGGACGGTGTGTTCAACGTGGTGAACGGCCTGGGTGAGGTTGCCGGCCAGGCGCTGGCCCTGCACGAGGACGTGGCCAAGATCACCTTCACCGGTTCTACCGCGGTTGGCAAGCTGATGCTGCAGTACGCAGGCCAGTCCAATATGA
>JBNKYQ010000332.1:0-2800 GCA_050300975.1 Kordiimonas sp. | reverse complement strand
CAGCATTTCGTCTGTGAACGTCCATGTCGGCGGTGAAGTGATCGACAACTTGCCGGGGCTCGCCAAAGGCGCCAGTTCCCTGCCAAACCAGTATAATGGGCATTCTGGCGATCTGACCTGGAAAGTGTCCTTCACGGATCATGGTGGCCACCCCAAGGAAGGCTCAGTGGATGCTGACGTAACAAAAGCGGACACCAGCGCGAAAGTTATCCTGCACGCGGACAGTTTCACCGTGAAAAAGCCTAGTGGCGATGTTACGCAAAACTACAGCTGACGCCTCCCTCTCACGGTGCAATGACAAAAGGGGCAGCCCTGCCGTCCCCTTTGTTCACAAAGCAGCGTCCGGGCCGTCTAACCGTTTGCGAGCATTTCGGTTAGGCGGAGGGCGTCGTGCGACGGCACAAGATGGTCAATATGATCCTGGTGGCAGCCAACAAGACGGGCGGCCGCATAGAGCGTGTCAGGATCAAGGTCGGCGGTGAGACATTGTTCAACCTCGCGGCATTGGCCAAGGGCGAACTTTCGATGCCGACCATCTATAACGGCCCGGCCGGGAACCACAGGTGGCAGGTTTGGCTTGTGGATGAGGACGGCCAGCGCCGCCGGGGCAGCGTTCGCTGTTCGGTCACGCATGCGGACAATAACCACTGCGCGCTTTTGAGCCTGCATCTGCATGATTTCATCATTCGCAAGGGGTATCACCTCGCCGGATGCTAGGGGGCTTTTCGAACTTTCTTTTTCACAAACACGTTTCGCGCGCGTCAGGCGTATAGGGGATATGTAGCCCGTCGCTTGTCATTGGTCCGGGCCAGCGCCGTTCCATGCTCTTTTCGTCGCATTTTTCTGGTGTCCCTAGGCCTGTTGCCCATATCACGGTGGCTGATTTCAATGTCCAATCGTGGGGGAGGGACACAAATGACCAGAGCCGGTCTGGCTGCTATTGCAGCCCTTTTTCTTATGGCGCCATCAGTTTCTTCTGCAGATGAAGCCGCAAACCCGCAAATTGAGCCACAAGAAATTGCTGATGGCGTTTATGTTCTATATGGCGGCAATGGTCTTGGTGCTTCGGTCGGAGTGGTTGAGCTGCCTGAGGGCCTGGTGCTCATTGATGCCATGCGGCAGAAATCGGCGAGCCAGCTTGACGCTGCGCTCAGGAAAATTTCCGATAAGCCGGTCAGCCACGTTTTCAACACGCACCGGCATGAAGACCACACAGACGGCAATGTTGCTTTTGTCCAGAAGGGTGCTGTGTTGGTCCGTCAGGCGAATGCGCCCGATGGCGATGAACCCAAACAGATACGTTTTAAAGAAGGGTTTGACCGTGAAATCGGTGGCGTTCGGTTTGTTGCTCTCGCCGTGCAGTCACACACTCCTGATGATGCGCTGGTCTATCTGCCAGGGCGGAATGTCATCTTTCTTGGCGATACTTTTACCACCAACTGGCACCCCACATTCTATTCCGGTGGTGAAGTGGGCCAGTATTCGGTCATTGATAAGGTGCTTGAACTGGTGGATGAGCACACGGTAATTGTGCCGGGGCACGGCAGGGTTACGAACCGCGACGGTATTGTCCGATACGAGGCCGCCTTCAAGGACTGGATGACCAGGATGCGCGAGCTGGTAGCCAGCGGCGCGTCTGCCGGTCAGATGGCTGAAGACGCCAAGCTTAAAGCCGTTGCCCGGCGTTTCCTGCAGGATGGCAGCAAGGAAATAATCCGCCCAGCCAGCTACCGCCGCTTTATCGAGCGCACGATTTCGACTGAGCTGATGCCGATCGATCAGGGTGTGCTCACGCAACTTGCGGATTATGTGGGAGATTACCGATACGCAGACGGCATGGCGCTCCGGGTCGAGGCGGTAGAAGATGGATTGCGCATCATTGAAGGCGGTCGTCTTTCGGGGATAGCTATTCCGTTGTCCAGGTCCCGGTTCCATTTCCCGGGGCGGTTGGAGGGGGAAGGTCATCTGACGTTCCAGTTCGATGGTGAAGGCAGGGTTATCGGTGCCACTTACGTTGACGAGGACCGGAACTGGCCTGCTGCCCGTGTCGGTGACTAGTGGACAAGCAGATTGTCTGGTATCCTCATCTCGATTGTGGAAGGGGGTACCATGACAAAGTCTGTTTTCTGCCGCCTGGTTGCGGCTTCACTTCTTTTTCTTCTGCCGGGGTGTGTGGGTAGCGGCTTGTTTTGCAAGGCCAGCCACGAAGACCCTGAAGTTGCCAGCATGATGCGCCAAAGCTGCCAGGGTGACCGCAATGCCAGCATGCAGCTGGGGCTGTGGTTCGAAGGCCGTGAGGATTTTGAGACCGCAGCGCGCTATTACCGCGCGGCAGCTGCGCCCGACATCGGCCAGACCTATATCTGGGTACCGCCCGCGGGCGATGTTGCGGGCTATGTGATGCCGGTTGATACGGGGCCCCGCACGCCGGGGAACGCGGAAGCGCAGTACCGGCTGGGGCTGATGTACCGGGACGGCAGGGGCGTCAAGCAAAGTGAGGCGAAAGCGCGCAGCTATTTCCGTCAGGCAGCCGAACAGGGCCACGCCGATGCGAAGGCGATTTTGAAGGCGATGGGTTAGGGTCATCCTATCCTACCAAATAGCGCCAGCAGAGGCTCTACAGAGAAGCCACCAATAATCAACAATGTGATCAGTGCGGCTACAATTATGTAACCGGGGCCCTCATAGGTAAATTTTACGGGTTCTTTCATGGTTCACTCCGGGCAATGGAAAAATTTCCGCTCGGGAGAACGATATGAATACACGCGCCCTAAGGGGCATGTGTCAAGGTTAAGTAGTA
>JBNKYQ010000331.1:0-2823 GCA_050300975.1 Kordiimonas sp. | reverse complement strand
GCAGATTACAGCGATTGCCACCAATGCACCGGTCAGGCGGCTATTGTTGCCACAAGCATGGACCGCGTTGTTCTGGCCGCTGTGCCGAACGATCCAGTTTCCATCACCCCTGTCATTGCCCCCACGCTCAGTCTGACCGTGGTGCCTTATGAAGGCCGGGGACCGCCTCAAACACTCCGCACTTAAACCCATTGTTTTTGTGATGCCGGGCGGCATGCCTGGCTTTTCGGAGTGATTTTTTATGACTATCAATCGTTCACGCCTCGCGCTTGCCGCGTTGGCGTCCAGCAGCATGCTGACCATGCCTGCTTTTGCTGAAGCTGCGACTGCAGACAGCGACACCCTGACCGAAATCCTGGTTGTTGGCGCGCGCCGTGTGCAGATGAGCCCCACCTCGGACGAGGTGAAGCCGGTGCGCGTGGCCAAGGCTGATGCCGCCGCGCTTGCGACCAGCCTCCCGGGCGGCGCGCTGATCAACAACGGCGCAATCTCCGGCCAGGTTCAGTTCCGCGGCCTGATGGGCGCGCGCGTTGGCGTTACCGTTGACGGCCAGCGGTTCGGCTCGGGCGGGCCAAACCTGATGGACCCACCACTTCAATATGCGCCGCTGCCGCTTGTGGAAAGCCTTGAGGTTGCCCGCAGCGTTGGGTCGGTCTCGAAGGGGCCGGGGCTTGCGGGCAATGTGAATGCGACGCTGAAGAAAGTGGATTTTTCAGACAGCAGCAGCATGGATGTGTCAGGCAGCCTGACGGGCACCGTTCGCAGCGCCGATGAAAGCGTGGCTGTGGGTGGTGTTGTCGGCGCGTCCACCGACAGCTGGCGCGTGCATGCGCTGGCGTCCTATGAGGATGGCGGCGATATCCGTTCCGCGCGCGGCGATATCAAAAACACCTTCCACGAGCGGTCTGTCGCGGGCGTGGGCCTGGGCTGGCGCAGCCAAGACGGCAGGCATGAGCTGGGCTTTGACTATCGCCACCAGAAAGTGGACGACACAGGCAACCCGCCCTTCGCCATGGATATCGAGTTCTTCAACGGCGACTTCGTTCAAGCCAAATATCTTTGGCAAGTTCGAGGGCGTGTCTGTGGAAGCCAATGTGGGCTATGCCGACATTTCGCACGCCATGACCAACTATCTGTCGCGCCCCGCCCCCATGGCGATGATACAGCGCCGCAGCCTTGCCTGGGCGGAAACCTGGACGGCAGACCTTTCCGCCGCCATGCCCGTCATGGGCGGCACGCTCACGGTGGGTGGTGACTATGAATCCAGCGAGCATGATCTGAAGATCACCAACCCCAATAACGCAGACTTCTTCCTCCAGAGCTTCAAGGGCATCCAGATGGAACGCCTTGGCGGCTTCGGTGAATGGCGCATGGAAGAAGGGGGCAGTGGCTATGAGCTGGGCGTGCGCTACGACCACTATAGCAGCACAACAGACGGCGCCAGCGTTGGCAGCGCCGTGCCGATGGGCCCGGCCATGCTGGCGATGGCCTTTGCGAACGCGGACACGGACGTGACCCATGACCTCGTGGATATCGTGTTCCAGGGCTGGTATGCGCTTGATGACCGGACTACCCTGCGCGCCACGCTTGCCCGCAAGAACCGGGCACCGGGCTATGTTGAACAGTATGCCTGGTTGCCGACGTCTGCGAGCGGCGGCCTGGCGGACGGCAACACCTATGTGGGTGATGTTGCCTTGAAGGCAGAGACCGCGCTGATCGCGGAAGCAGGTGTGGACTATGCGGGCGAGCGCTTCTATGCGCGCCCGACCGTCTTCTACCGCAAGGTGGATGATTTCATCCAGGGTGTCCCCTTTGACGATACGCCGGGTGTGGTGAACACGCCGGTTGAGATGATCTCTGCCATGAACGGCGATCCGACGCCCCTCAGGTTCGGCAATGTGGACGCCACGCTTTATGGCGTCGACCTTGATCTGGGCGTGACCATTTCTGACCGGCTGCATCTGGATGGCAGCTTCAGCTATGTGCGGGCCAAGCGGGACGATATTGACGACAACCTCTACCGCATCGCGCCGGCGCGCGGCACACTGGCCCTGACGTACGAGGGCGGTGACTGGTACGCGACCGTGGCGACCCGCCTGGTGGCCGACCAGAACAAGGTGTCCGCGACCAACAGCGAAGTGGCCACGGGCGGCTATGCGCTCCTCGATCTTTACGCAGGCTACTGGCTGGATGACAGTACCAGCCTCACCGTGGGCGTGGAGAACCTGTTCGACCGCTTCTATCAGGATCATCTGGCGGGCTACAACCGCATCTCGGATTCGGACGTGCCGCTTGGTGACCGCTTGCCTGGTACCGGCATCAACGCTTTCCTCCGCCTGGACTATCGGTTCTAGGCTTGTTCCCAACTTTCAGGGACGCCTCAGGGCGTCCCTCTTTTTCCCGGTTCGGCTTCCGGCCTGCCGGTCAGCCCGGCCAGCCGCTCTGGATCGTCAGGAAATCCATGAAGTCGACGCCAGCGCGGTCAAACCAGGCTTCAGACGGGCCCTGCCAGCGGTGCGCCGACCAATCAACCGCCCCATTCTTCTTGAAGCTGATGCCCTCTTCCCGCAGCCGGTCGCGCTGGCGCGCGGCACCGTCGCGGTCACTGATCTTGCCCGCGCTGTTGATCACCCGCTGCCAGGGAATGCCTTGGTCCGAAGGTGTGGCTGCCATGGCAAAGCCAACGATGCGGGGTGTCACCCCAGGCAATAGGCTCGCCACCATGCCATAGCTGGCCACCTGGCCTTCCGGGATTTCCCGTACCAGGTCATAGATCGCGGGGAAGCTTGCATAGGTGCGGGTCATGCTGTTTCAATCTCGCTG
>JBNKYQ010000330.1:0-2830 GCA_050300975.1 Kordiimonas sp. | reverse complement strand
AAGCGAGATGATCACCGCGGCGATCGACACTTGCTCGAGCGAGATATCAAGCACACTCATGCCCAGAAGCGCGAACATCACGGCGAACGGCACGATGGACGCGATCACCATGCCGGACCTGAGCCCCAGGAACAGCAGCACCACCAGAAGCACCACCGCGAAGGTTTGCCCAACGTTTGAAAGCGCGCCTGCAACCGTCTTCTCCACCTCATCCGGCTGGTAGGTGGCGAAACTGAGCGCATAGCCGATGGGCAGGCTGTCCTCGAATGTCTGGACCGCGTCCCGCAGGCGTTCGCCCACATCGCCAATGTCATAGCCAGGCAGCATCTGTACGCTGACCACCACCGCCGGGCGGCCGTTATAATAAGCCTTGCTGTCTGCCGGGCTTTCATAGCCGCGCCGCACGGTCACAAGGTCCTTCAGGCGCACGAAGTCCTCGGAACCCTGCGCGCGGGTGAGCATATTCTCAATCTCTTCAACGCTTTTGAAGTCACCCGTGGCCTCAAGAAGAATCGACGACCCTTCGGCGTTGATCTCGCCCGCCGGCAGCACCACATTCTGGTTCTGCAAATCGTCGATCAGCACATTGATTTGGCCGCCGATGGCGCGCAGACGGCCGCTATCCAGCTCCAGCCAGATGCGTTCTTCCTGAACACCGTAAAGCTCCGCCTTGGCGATGCCGTCAACCGTATAGAGCCGGCGCTGCAGGTCCTTGGCGGCTTCTTCCATCTCGCGGTAATTGAAGCCTTCAGCCGTCATGGCAATCGAGGCAATGGAGACCTCGCCGAATTCAGTGTTCACGAACGGACCATAGGCCCCTTCGGGCAGGTCGCGGCTGACCTCTTCCATCTTGTCGCGGAGCGACTGCCAGATGGGCTCCAGGTTGGTCACCTCGTCCTTCAAGTCCACATAGGTGCGCATGCGCCCGGTGGTCAGCACCGTGCGGATTTCGTCCACCTCGGCGATTTCGCGGATCTTGCGCTCCACCCTTTCCGCCACCAGGTTCTCCACCCGGATGGGCGGCATGCCGGGATAAAGCGCCTCCACAATCGCGGTACGGATCGTGATCTCCGGCGCCTCGCGCTTCGAGAAATCCACATACAGAAGGAAACCGGACACCACCAGCGCCAGCATCAAAAGTGTTGTGAAGCGGCTTCGGGTCAGGCCGAATTTGGTCAGGAATGACATGGCCGCCCCCTAGCGTGCTTGCGCTTCAAGAAGACGGACCTTCTGGCCGTCGTGCAGGTAGGACACACCAGCGGCAGCGATGATATCACCCGCTTCCAGCCCGCCACTGACAATGATCATATTGTCGCGCACCCCGGCGGTCTGCACCGTGCGGGTGTGAACGGTGGCGGTATCAGCGTCATAGACAAACACCTGGGCAAACCCGCCCTGATGATCCTGGATTGATTCGCCGCGCCGCAGCGTTTCAGACCCTTCAAGCGCAAAACAGTGCACCGGCACCAGGAAGCCCTCCTCACCGATCATCAGGCCGATATCCAGCGCCACTTCCGCAGCCATCCCAGCCTTCAGCCCCGGGTGGCTTTCCTCAATCAGCACTACCGCCGGGAAGGCGGACACCTGCCCCGCGCGCGAACCAAGTTCCTTGATACGGCCCCGCAGGAACGTGTTCGGAATGTCAGTGATCTCGACCCTTGCGCGGTCACCGGTGTGGAGCGCGTTGATCACGGTCGCGGGCACGCTGAACTCAACCTCGAATGCATTTTCGCTATAGAGCGACAGCACAGTCTGGCCCGGCGAGATATTGGAAAAGGACTTGGCGTCCACGCTTGATATCACCCCGTCAAACGGCGCCTTCAGCACTGCTTTATCAAGCCGTTCCTGGCTGATGGCATATTGCTGGCGCGCCTGTTCAGCCTGGGCCTCTGCGCTCTTGAGATTCGTCTCGGAGGAATCATACGCCGCTTTGGTCACATTACCGCTTTTCAGCAGTTCTTCCTTACGCGAGAAATCCGTGCGGGCGTTCTTCAAAGACGCTTCAGCTTGCTCAAGCCCGGCGCGCGACTGCTGCAGTTCATACTGAAGCGTGGTTGGGTCCAGCTTCAGAAGCGTGTCACCCGCCTTCACCTGAACGCCGACCTCAAGCGTCACCTCCGTCAACTGGCCTGAAATCTCGAACGACAGCGGCGTCTCGTCCGCCGGCTGCACCACGGATGGGTAGCGCCGCGTCATGCTGGCCACGCTTTCCGTCACTTCAAACACCTTCAGGCCCCTCACGGGCGGGTCGCGCTCTTCCTTCTTGGCATCACCGCAGGATGCGAGCAGAAGCGAAGCAGCAACAAGTGTGGCCAGGGTAGCGGAACGGTTCAGGGCAGCGCGAGTAAACATGGGCCAGACCTTCATAAAAAGCGTGAACATCGGTGTGCGCACCAGATTGGCGCACCTGCATAACAGCTCTCATATAATTACTAGACTAATAAGTCCAGTAATTGATTCAATTAATTTTCCGAGGCACACAGGACACGACGACGGGTCACGGAAAACCCGCGTCTGAGCCTACAGCCAACCATGGTTCGGCGGCCTGTGGCAAGGTTCAATTGCTGGAAGGGCGACCTAGCGCGCCGTGGAGCCCCGAAGCTGCAGCTCGAAATCGATGACCATTTCGCCCGCTTCTGCGAGCCTTTCGCGGCCCTCAGGGTTCATGGCGTCCATCAGGGCCTCAGCGGCCTGGCGGCCATGCGTCTGAAGTCGGAATCTTATGTTCGTCCACTACTCGGTTTTCGGACCAGTGAGTTGCGGGAATTTTTACGGCAGCACGGTTTTGCCTGGCGTGAAGATGCCAGCAATCGGAACCTGGCAGATCGGA
>JBNKYQ010000329.1:0-2849 GCA_050300975.1 Kordiimonas sp. | reverse complement strand
AACCCGGCGCAAGCTTGTTGCTCATTTTGAAAAGGCGGTCGTCAGCATACCAAATCCCTTGGCGGACCATTTGCAGATCCAGCATCTTGATGAGAATGGCATGCCGTGCGCAGCGGTTGAGGCGTTGCCCATATCGACGGAATTCCCGTTGTTGAGGGAAATTAAGGGGTTTGTGGAATTTCTTAAAGGAGGGCGGCGTCCGCTCAGTCCGATTGAGGATGAAATTCTCCTGATGGAGCATCTGAATGAGTTGCGGCGGATGGCTTTTGAATAGACTGATCTGTCGCACCGTCCTTCCTGGGTTCTAACAACTTAAATGAATGCGAGACTTGCAACATCCCATGCCGCTATTTTCAGTAATCATCCCAACGTATAATCATGCCGATACAATTATCTGGGCGCTCAAGAGCGTACAGGACCAAACCGTGCAGGATTTTGAGATTATTGTTGCCGGTGACGGCGTTCCGGATCGTACACGTGACATCATGAAAGGCTTCTGCGCCGAAGACGACAGAATCCGTTTCATTGACAATCCAAAGGATGCGGGCAAGGGGGAAACTCAACGCCACAACGCGGTTGTTGAATCCAAAGGCACTTATATCGCCTACCTCGGGGACGACGACCTGTGGCATAGTCAGCATCTGGAGACGATGAAGAGAGGCCTTGAAGAGACAGGGGCCGACTTCTGCAACAGTTTGAATTTTGTCGTAGGAGCCGATAAGAAAACATCAATTCTGCTAGGGGATATTGGAAGGAAGTTTTGTCGAGATACCCTCCTGAATCTCAAGTTCAATTTTGTGGGTACAAGTACGGTCGTACATAAGAAAACGTCATATGATCGGCTGCCTTGCGGTTGGGTGCCTGCGCCAAAAGGCTTGTGGATGGATCTTCATATGTGGCGACAATGGTTTAAGGCTGGAGATATGCGCTTCGCCTCCATATCAAAGGTTACGACTGTGCACCTAGACTCTCCCGGCAGGGATGAAATGTCGGTAGCGGATCGCGCGGCGGAATCGGAAGATTGGTTTAACAAAATCCGAGATAAAGCTGTGTTTGATGATATGGAGGTTCAGGCTCTTCGCCGAAGCGCTATGAACGAGGGATGCTACCGGCCCACGCTGCAACACTTCCAGCGCTTGTATGCAGATGCCCAGGAAGAATTGCGGGCACGAGAGAAGAGATAGAAGAAGCAGGGGCGTTACCAGAAGATGGCGCAAGCAAATAAACTTATAATTTTTGACTGTGACGGCACGCTGGTAGACAGCCAGCACATGATCGTTGGTACCATGCACCAGACGTTCGAGGAACTTGGCTTGCCTGTTTTGTCAGACGGCGAGGTGCGAGCCATCGTGGGGCTCAGCCTCGTGGAAGCCATGGCGGCGCTGCTGCCAGAGGCAGAGCGCGCCTTCCATGAGGTGGCGGCTGAAAAATACAAAGCCAATTTCTACAAGCGCAGAGTAGAGCAGGCGGCTGGGCCAGACCCGCTGTACCCCGGCACGCTTGAGGTGCTTGAAAGGCTCAATGACGAGGGTTATGTGCTGGGCGTGGCCACCGGCAACAGTGTGCGCGGGCTGGAGCGTGTTCTGAAGGAGCATAGCATCGGCCATCATTTCGTCACGCTGCAAACCGCCGATGGGCACCCGTCAAAGCCGCACCCGTCGATGATTCATACGGCTATCGTTGAAGCAGGGTCGGATACGGACCAGACGGTGATGATCGGCGACACCAGCTTTGATATGATGATGGCGCGGAATGCACCGTGCGGCGGGATTGGCGTTGACTGGGGCTATCACCATGCGGACGAGTTGACAGGCGCGGGTGCGGCCCATGTGGTGACTTCCTTTTACGACATACCGACAGCCATCAAGGCCTTGATTGGATAGAAACATGATACGCGACAAGTTGAACAAACAGGATCAGGATGACCTTCAGGCGGAAGCGCTGCGCCCGCGCGTCGGCTTCCTGATCGCGTCCTTGATTACGGGTGTGACCGCTGTTGTCGCCTATTTCTCGTTGGCGGAGAAAGCGGGAGATTTCCTTTATGTGCTGCTGATCGGTTTCCTGATTTTCCTCGCCATGTTTCTGCTTCTGTGCTACCGCCAGCCGCAGCTGGGGAACCGGTTCCTCGGTTATGACGTGGTCACGGCACCCAGGCGAGAGAAAGAAAAATCCAGCCTCAATTACGCAGGCTCTTTTGAAGTGGAAAGCGGGCTGACGGAAAAGCGCATGGCCAGCAAGCGTAAGCAGGCCCGACATTCGCGCCGCAAGCTGGCTGAGGTGACGCGCCAGATGAAGGCAGAAGCGGCAGCAACAGACAAGAAGACAGACGACCAGGCATGAGACGATTTTACGAAAATGTCGCCGCTGAAGCGGCCGATACCGGCCATGTGGTCACGCTGGACGGGCGACTGGTGAAGACACCCGCCCGGGCAACGCTTGTGCTCCCGACCCGGTCCCTTGCTGAAGCGGTGGCGGATGAATGGCGCGCGCAGGGCGAAAAGATCATCCCGGCCACCATGCCGAAAACACAACTGGTCTATACCGCACTGGACCGCGTGGCGCTCAGGCACGAGGATGTAGCGCGCGAGGTGGCGGCCTTTGGCGGCACCGACCTGCTGTGTTACCGCGCGGACGAGCCGGATGACCTGGTGGCGCGCCAGAAGGACGTGTGGGACCCGTATCTGGACTGGGCACGAGACACTTTGGGTGCAGACCTGAAGGTGACCACGGGCATCATGCCGGTGGCGCAGGATAACGCGGCGCTGAAGGCGCTGATGACAGAGGTGATGGGCCACGACGCGTTTGAGCTGACGGCGCTGCATGCTTTCACTAACGGCCTTGGGTCGCTC
>JBNKYQ010000328.1:0-2850 GCA_050300975.1 Kordiimonas sp. | reverse complement strand
GATCATGCCGCCCTTCAGGCACTTGAGTGCCTCGGGCGCCACAACGGCGTCGCCGAACCGGTCGATCCAGATGGGGTGCCCCTTGGCCGCCAAACGGTTCAGGGCGTCCCAGTGCAAACCGCCGCGGCGCACGGGCGGCATGCCCTTGATGCGGAAGCCGACACGCGCGGCCTCTTCGCCGTGGCGCGTCAGCATGGCCTCAAGCTCCTCAATGAAGCGTTCCTGGATCATGGTGGACCGGCACAGCTCATAATAGTCGGGCTTTTCGCGCTCATCCGCTGGCTTCCGCACCCGCATGCGGATCAGGTCCTCAAGCTGAGCCAGATCATGCTCAATCGAGATATCAGGATGATCCGCCAGCACGATAATCTCGTCCGGCCTCCTGATCTGGCCTTCAAGGTTTACCTTGCCCTGCTGCAGCAGCGCGATCGAGACTGACGCCACGTTGTCAGACACCGACCGTGGGCTGGTACGGTATTTGTATTTCTTGATGGCTTCCTGGATCAGCTTCCTGTTGTGTTCGATGCCGTCGATCACGCCGGTGAGCTTCTCGATGCCGTGTTCGTCTTCGATTTCGCCCACAAACACGCCGCGCGCCTGATGAAGCGCCTGGTGCAGCTTCTCAGGCGCCACATCGCGGTCATCGATGGCCATGTTGGCTTTCTTGAGCGCAAGCTTTTCGGGCGCGATATTCAGCCGCGCCGCCACATTCTGCATCTCAAGGTCGAAGGCTTCCTCGTCGAAGCCCGTACTGGTGAGAAGGCCGTAGGACGCCTCATCCAGCTTGCCCACCTTGCCGCCAACCGCGTGCTTCTGCAGGTTGGCTTCAAACTCTGTCCGGGCGCTGTCTTTTTCCTCGTCCGTCAGGCCGGCGTCACTGCCGTCCCTCAGGGCGTCCATGCTGACCATCGTGAGGTCCAGGTCGTCCTCGAACGGGGAAGCCAGCAAATCCTCAACGAAATTGAAGAAGCTGTACATATCGGCGGTAGGCGCGGTGGCCTCGGATGTCTGGGCGGCGTTTTCCTCGTCCACCCGACCAGGCTTGTAGAAATCCAGCTGCCGTTCGTCCGGGCCCGTCGTCGCCAGCTTCATATCGAAATTGATATAGCCGCCGGTCTTGACCCGGATCGGCACGCGCGGGAAAACCACATTCTGGAAAATGGAGACATCATCGCGGTCCAAGAGCCGCTCGACCCGGTCGTGGGCGTCAGCAGGGAAAAGGAAACTCAGCGGTTGCCTGAAAAGGTCGACATCCTTCCACCGCATGATCGACTTGAACCGATCATCCGCTTTGTCGATGAAGCTCTTCTTGACAAGGAATAAGCTGAATTCTGGCTCGCTCACAGTGCCCTCGCCTACCTAAATACTTGCTGTGCCTGATGTCTGTCTTTCCGTCATAACACACGGATTTTAAGCCCATGTAAAATAATGCCTCAAATTTGAATGAACTGAAAGACGAACAGGCCCAGACCTAACCAAGCAGATAGAAGCCGGAAGCGTCAGGTAGCCAGAAATTCAACGAGCTCAGGGTCAGACAGCGCAGACTGGATCAGATTATCCAGCGCTAACCCCAACAGTTCCTTGTTTGTGGCCTTGTCCGACGAGAATTTGAGCCTTCTGTCTTCCGTGGTCTTGTAGCGGTGCTCGAACGTCTTGCCATCCTTATCGAAGGTCAACTTCGCAATCGCTATGGCGTGCCCTCCGGCCCCCAGCAATGGAGACCTATCCTTGGTGACGGGATCAATCTGCTCCCATTCATTGACAATATCGACACGCAAAAGTTCGAACTTTATCTCGAGCGGCAACCGTGACGTGAAAAGATGATCTGCGATCAGAGCAGTCCCGAGGCGGTATTTGACATGGTCCATCACTGCCTGGTTGAGCATCAGCCGTTCATCGTAATTCTCATAGACTTTCTTGACGAAAGCACCGCGCTGAAAGAGCGGATGCACGACAACCTCAATCACCGCATATTGGGCTGGTGCAGTGGCGGCTGCTTCCGTGTCTGCAGCCTTGGCCGCCAAAGGGCTGGACATCACCACAAGCGCAGCGGTGAACAAAAAAAACAAAGCTTTCATCTTGTATCCCCCACCTTAGCGCGGCTGGCGGCACAAAAGGCCGCCAACCATCAGTGTTATAGATACAACTATTGGATGCCACTGTAAACGGCTGGGGAAAAGCGGCTTATTCGGCCGCCCTGGTCTTTTCCACATCGGCGCGGATACGGGCTGAAATTTCCAGCACGCGGGCGCGCAGGTCCGCTTCATCAATGGTCAGAACCTTGCCGTCCTTCATCAGGACATTGCCGTCCACAATGCTGGTCACCACGTCCTGCTGGTTGGCCACATAAACAAGCTGCGACACAACATCATAGAGAGGCTGCATCCGGAGGCTATCAAGCGACACCTGGATCATATCGGCCCGAAGGCCCGGCTTCAGCACGCCAGTGGTGCCCTCAAGCCCCGCGGCCTTGGCGCCCATGCGGGTTGCCAGGTCAAGCGCGGTGGCGGCTGGAAGCACCGTCGGGTCTGTGGCAACGCCCTTGTGGATGAGCGCCGCAAGATGGATTTCATCCCACATATTGAGGTCATTATTGGATGCCGCCCCGTCCGTCGCCAGCCCCACGGTCACGCCCGCTTCCAACAGCTTCGGCACAGGCGAAAAACCGGCGCCGGTTTTCATGTTGGATGTGGGGTTGTGGATCGCGGCGAAGCTTTTGCCAGCCACCAGCTTCATGTCGCTATCCGAGGGCCAGACCACATGGGCCGCAATCACCTGTGCGTCCAGCATGCCAACGTCCGACAGTTCCTCGATGGAGGTCTGCCCATATTTGCCGCTGATGGTATCCAG
>JBNKYQ010000327.1:0-2852 GCA_050300975.1 Kordiimonas sp. | reverse complement strand
CCGATGTGGTGCTGGTATCCGTTGGCCGCCGGCCATACACCAGCGGCTTGGGCCTTGAGGCCATCGGCGTTGAAATGGATGACCGTTCGCGCATCAAGACCGGCCATGATTTCTCAACCAACGTTCCAGGCATTTGGGCTATCGGTGACGTGATCGAAGGCCCGATGCTGGCGCACAAGGCGGAAGACGAAGGCGTTGCGGTTGCTGAAAATATCGCGGGCCTCAACGGCTATGTGAACCATGATGTGATCCCGGGTGTGGTCTATACCTTCCCTGAGGTGGCAGCCGTGGGCAAAACCGAAGAGGAACTGAAGGAAGCAGGCATCGCCTATACGGCGGGCAAGTTCCCCTTCACGGCCAACAGCCGCGCGAAAGCCAACCTGCAGACGGAAGGCTTCGTGAAGATCCTGGCTGACAAGAAAACCGACCGCGTGCTGGGCGTGCATATCATCGGTGCCGACGCCGGCAACATGATCGCACAAGCCGCAACGGCGATGGAATTCGGGGCAAGCGCCGAAGATATCGCGCTGACCTGCCACGCGCACCCGACTGAGACGGAAGCCATGAAGGAAGCCGCGCTCGCGGTCCACGGTCGTCCGATCCATATGTAAAACATATCGCTTTCAAGCGATGGAAAAGCCCGCCTTTTGGCGGGCTTTTTTGTTGCTCTTACACCATTATTATAATTACTAAAATTTTAACCAAAATTTGACGACCAGTTCCTTTTCGCGTTATTTCAGTACTTCTGAAAATTTGAATAAAATTGAAAGTCATCAGGCATTTTGACTTCAGGCATGATCAACTGAACTTGGGGGTCCAGTTCATGCAAACCGGTAAGATAGATTTCAGCAAACTTAATGCCCTGATCGCCATGTCCAACAGCCAGTTGGGGCGCAGCGTGTGGCATTTCCTACGGGACGAGGGTATTGGTTCCTGCCAGATGGTGACATCGGCGAAGGATGCGGTGGCCCGCATGCAGACCAACCGCTTCAATCTTTATTTCGTGGATTATGACCTGCCAGATTTTGGCGGCGTGGATTTTGTCAAATTCCTGCGCCTGTGCGATGGGCCCATTGCTGAGGCCTTCGCGGTGATCGTGATCCCGGCGCCTGACAAGGAAAAGGTCATGGCTGCCCGTGATGGCGGCTGCCATGAGATACTCGGCCTGCCGCTGACGGCCAAGCTGTTGATGACGCGGATGACCCACATGGTTGGAAACCCCAAGCCCTTCATTCGCGCGCAGACCTACATTGGCCCGTGCCGCAGGCGCGAAGTGGTGCGCATCTATCATGGTGCGGAGCGCCGGAATCGCCCTGCCAAGGTGAATGCCTGAAACAGTTAATGTATTCTACAGTCGTTGAATAAAACTCGAAATATTGGTTAATTTTCTCCTCTAGAGGCAGGAAATAAAACCTATAAGGTTTTGTTCTTTGTCTTTGCTTCATTTTTTTGACTATTTTGAAATATTTTACTATTTGTTCTCTTGGGGTTGGGGTCCGCATGGGGTGCGGGCCTTGAAGATGTAAGCGCTGGGGAGCGCAGTTTCGGGAGGAACCGTCTTGAGGGGTGTTACCGGTGTCGATTACCGGGCCATGAAAGTGCTCGTGGCTCTATCCAATAAACAACTGGGTGAAACCATCTGGCACTATCTGAAAGATAGCGGCGTTGGTCAGGTACAGCTTGTTGATACAATGAAGGAAGCCGTGCACAGGATGCAGGCGTTCCAGTTCACGCATTTCTTCCTGGATTTTGATTTTGGCGATCATGGCGGGGCAGACTTCGCCAAATTCATCCGCATGTGCGATGGCCAGGTGGCGGAAGCGCCGATTGTCATGATCATGCCGGCGCCAAGCAAAGACAAGGTCTTCGCCGCCCGGGATTCCGGTGTGAATGAAATTCTGGGGCTGCCGCTAACGGCCAAGCAGATGGACGCCCGGCTGCAGCATATCAGTGCGCAGTCCAAGCCGTTTGTCCGGTCCTCAACCTATATCGGCCCCTGCCGTCGCCGCGAGGTGATGCAGGTGTTTCACGGCAAGGACCGTCGCCGCGCGCCCGCAGGGGCAAAAGCTGTGCGTCAGCGGCCTCCGGTTCGCCGGATGGCAACCGCCTAGACTGTCTTTGTGTCTGGTAAAGAAAGGCCCCGCATCACGAGTGGTGCAGGGCCTTTCTTTTTTAGAATGCTAGTCGTCGTGCTTCTTTGCCTTGGCGCGGCGCTTGTGTTCCTTCAACGCCAGATAGGCAGCCGCCGGCAGCAGCATGAGCGCGGCTTCGGGCTCGGGCACGGACACAATCTGGCCTTCAAATTGCGCGAGTGCTGAAGTCGACAGGCCGAGGACGGAAGTTGCGCCCACGGCGAAAAGATGTTGCAGATGCTTTGTCATATATTCCCCACTAGTTGCCCGGCATCCATTGACCCAATTGATGCCAGGGTGCGACCACCCAGCAGCCAACAGTAGCGCGAAAAGCCGGCCTAAACTACCCCTGATAGTAACCGCCACCGAAAAGGGTGTTCGGCGCGGTTGCATTGCGCGTTGTGGGGGGACAGCGCCCGCGGGCCTATTGCTTCTGGTTGCGCGCTGGTGCAAGGCGTTTGCGGCGCCTTTCCCGCAGGCCAACAAGGGCGAGGGCAGGCAGCAGGATCCAGGCTGCGTACGGTTCCGGGACGGACGTTGGCGCGCTTTGCTTGCCGCTTTTGTTGCTGTCCTTGGTCTTGTCCTTGTTCTTGGATTTCCCTAGTCACAACTCCTAAGTTGACTGTGGCTGCTCGAGGACGTGTGGCCTCAAATGGGGCTGACCGGAAGTGAAAGCCATTGACATCATATCGACAGTAGCTTCTAACAGTCACACTCCCA
>JBNKYQ010000326.1:0-2860 GCA_050300975.1 Kordiimonas sp. | reverse complement strand
GACACCGCCAGCGAGATAGAGGAACAGGGTGTCTTCGGTCTGCTCCTTGTCCCAGCTGCCATAGGGCAGGTGACCGTGCATTTCCGCAAGGCCGGGGATCAGGAATTTGCCCGTACCGTCGATTATTTTGTGTGTGCCATGGAGATGCGGTGCTTTGGCTGGTGACCCAACATAGACAACGCGGTCTCCTTCGACGGTGACGACCGCACCTGATAGTACCAGTTCTTTGTCCATTGAGTTAACGGTCACATTCTCGAACTGAATATTCTCGGCGTACGCTGTCGCAGCGAAAACTGCGGTGCAAAGTGCGGCTATAAGAAAACGCATTCCAACCCTCCCCGAAGATGCGGTGCTGCTATGCTCTGGTGGCAGGGCTGAAGTGTCAAGGAAACTTGCGATAAGGCGTGCTTTCTGATAGGTGGGCGGCAGATTTTGTTTTTGACCATTTCCCCTGAGGAGCGCGCCCCATGATCCCTCGTTATTCCCGCAAGCAAATGACCGACATTTGGGAAGCGGAAAACCGGTTCCGTATCTGGTTCGAGATTGAAGCCCACGCCTGTGACGCCAACGCCAAACTTGGCCGTATCCCTGAAGCCGCCGCCAAGGCTGTGTGGGAGCGCGGCAAGTTCGAGGTAGCGCGCATCGACGAGATCGAGCGCGAAGTGAAGCATGACGTGATCGCCTTCCTGACGAACCTTGCGGAACATGTGGGCGACGAAGCGCGTTTCGTGCACCAGGGCATGACGTCCTCCGATGTTCTGGATACTTGCCTCAGCGTTCAGCTGGTGCAAGCCGCAGACATCATCATCGACGACCTTGAGAAGCTGCTGGTGGTGCTGAAGCGCCGCGCGGAAGAGCATAAATACACTGTCTGCATTGGCCGCAGCCACGGTATCCACGCAGAGCCGGTCACTTTCGGCCTGAAGATGGCGCAGGCGTATGCCGAGTTTGACCGCTGTCTTGAGCGCATGAAGATGGCCCGCAAGGAAGTGGCAACTTGTGCGATCTCAGGTGCTGTAGGCACTTTCGCCAACATCGATCCGTTCGTTGAGGAATATGTGGCTGAAAAAATGGGCCTCGAGATTGAGCCTGTGTCCACGCAGGTTATCCCGCGTGACCGCCATGCCATGTATTTTGCCGTGCTGGGCGTTGTCGCCAGCTGTATCGAACGTCTGGCGGTGGAAGTTCGCCACCTGCAGCGCACCGGGGTTCTGGAAGCCCAGGAGTATTTCTCCAAGGGGCAGAAGGGCTCGAGCGCGATGCCACACAAGAAGAACCCGATCCTGACCGAGAATCTGACGGGCCAGGCGCGCTACATTCGCGCGATGGCAATCCCGGCGATGGAAAACGTGGCGCTGTGGCACGAGCGGGATATCTCCCACTCCTCCGTTGAGCGCTACATCGGCCCTGACGCGACCGTGGCGCTTGATTTCTCCCTCGCGCGCCTGACCAACGTGATGGACCAGCTGCTGGTGTACCCAGAGAACATGCTGGACAACATGAACAAGATGGGTGGCCTGCCAAACAGCCAGCGCGTGCTCTTGGAGCTGACGCAAGCGGGCGTGAGCCGCGAAGACGCCTACCGCCTGGTGCAGGAAAACGCCATGAAGGTGTGGGATAGCCGCGGCGAGCTGCAACTGCTGGATCTTCTGAAGGCCGACAAGACCGTGACGGCGAAGGTTTCCGAAGCCCAGCTTGATGAGCTTTTCAACATGGACTACCACACCAAGCATGTGGACACGATCTTCAAGCGCGTGTTTGGCGAATAAGCCGCGCGCGACCGAGTATTATTCAAGTAAAGGGCTGCAGCCGGTTGGTTGCGGCCCTTTTCTTTGTCTGGCTGATCTGACATTCGGGCTGTTCGCGTAAAGCTATTGCAAGGCCAGCGCAATCATGCCAGCCTTGAATGACAGTAACACCGCCCACAACAGCAAGGAGGGTTCAGGATTTGGCCAACCGGGACGATAGTTCGGACTTTCCCTTTGGTGCGCCAAACAAGCCCTCGAAAGAGCTCGATCATCCGCAGACAGCCGGCCCGAAAGCCATCTTCAGCCTGTGGCAGGAAAAGAAGGGCGCTCGGGAGTTTCCGCTGAAGTCGGAACTTCACCCTTCGCTGATGACCCGCTATCTGTCCCATATCTACATTGTGGATATCCATGACGGCGGGAATGACTATCGCATTCGTCTTTTCGGGTCTGCCGTGGCGGACATGCTGGGCAAGGACTATACAGGCACGCTTCTTAGCGAAACGCCTGAAGAGCTTGATTGGCGCGGTGAAATATACGGTCTGTGCCTCAAGAGGCGTTCACCGGTTTTCTACCTGTTTGAACTGGCACCCTTTGGCCGAGACGCTGTTGTGACAGAGAACGCCTTGTTCCCACTGGCGGACAGTGACGGGACCCTCGCGCACATACTGTGCATATCGGTTGATGTTGGCCGCACCTATGCCTCAGGCCGCTAGGGCCTAGCCGTCAAGGCCCTTCAGGAAAATCCGCAGCGCCATCATGTAAAATTCTTCATTGTCGCCCATGGTGGCGTGCCCCGCGCCAGGGACAATCACAGCCTTCGCCGCCGGGATCATGCCTGCGAACCTGCGGCAGCTTTTGGGCGCGGCTTCGTCGAACTCCCCGCAGATCATCAATGTGGGCACCTTGACAGTCGGCAGCTTGGGGCTGATGTCATAATCCTTCAGCGTGCCGGGCGCGAAAAACTCGGTCGGCCCCCACATGGTTTCATACATCACCGGGTTCCAGTCCGGCCCGTCCACCCGGTAGCGGCTGGTACGGCAGCCTTCCGTGCGGCACATGTGCCGGGCATAGAAGGCAGCTTCCGCGGCCCGGTAATCCGGGTGGTTGGTGGT
>JBNKYQ010000325.1:0-2873 GCA_050300975.1 Kordiimonas sp. | reverse complement strand
AGCGACATTTCGCCGGTCAGGAAAAAATAGCTGAAAAGCGCCACAAGCGTAGGGCCAAGTCCGCGCGCGATGGGATAGATGAACGTCAGCGCGCCCATCTCCAGCGCCTTCGTCAGCGCCAGTTGATAAACGAAATGGATGGCGAATGACGCCAGAAGCCAGGGCCACAGGTCAGCGGGTGGGAAAGGCGCAAGCCACAGGAAAGGAATATAAAGCACGCCGCCAAAGCCCGACAGGCACATCATGGCGGCGAACTTGTCATCAGTGCGCTTGAGTACGGCATTCCAGACCGCATGCATGCAGGCGGAAACCAAAATCAGGATTGTAGCCAGTGTACTGTCAGGCACGGGAATGCCTATTTACTTCAGCTTGCTGCAGGCATCCTGGATGCGGCTGCACGCCTCAACGAGTGCCTCATTGGACGTGGCATAGGACACACGAAAATGGGGGCTGAGGCCGAAGGCCGCGCCGTGCACCGCCGCGATGCCGTATTCTTCAAGGATATAGGTGACGAAATCTTCGTCGGTTTCCAGAAGCTTGCCGCCGGGTGTTTTTTTACCCATGCAGCCTGCTACGCTTGGATAGACATAGAAAGCGCCTTCAGGCGTCGGGCAGCTGATGCCGTCCGCGTCGTTCAGCATCTTGACCACTATGTCGCGCCGTTCCTGGAACTTGGCGGCACGGATCGGCAACAGGCTCTGGTCACCCGTAAGTGCCGCCACGGTCGCCGCCTGGCTGATCGAACAGGGGTTCGAGGTGCTCTGGCTTTGGACCTTGGCCATGGCCTTTATCAGCACCGGATCGCCGCCCGCGAAACCGATGCGCCAGCCGGTCATGGCATAGGCCTTGGCAACGCCATTCATCGTGAGCGTGCGGTGGGCAATCGTCGGCACCGCCTGTGCGATGGTCTTGAAAGCAAAGCCGTCATAAATGATGTGCTCGTAAATATCGTCCGCGAACACCCAGACATGCTCGTGCCGGTCAAGCACATCGCCGAGCGCGCGCAGTTCCGCTTCAGTATAGGCCGCGCCCGAAGGGTTCGAAGGCGAATTGAAAATGAGCCATTTGGTCTTGGGTGTGATTGCGGCTTCGAGCATCTCGGGCGTCATCTTGAAACCAGTATCAATGGACGCGTGAACAAACACCGGCATCCCGCCCGCGAGCTGCACGATATCCGGGTAGCTGACCCAATAGGGCGTCGGGATGATCACCTCATCGCCCGGATTGAGCGTCGCCATCATGGCGTTATAGACCGTATGCTTGCCGCCCGCGTTCACCGTGATCTGGTCTGGCGTGAAATGCAGGCCGTTTTCGCGCCTGAATTTGTCGATCACGGCGGCCTTGCATTCGGGCGTGCCGTCAACGGCTGTATATTTGGTCTGGCCTTCCCAGATGGCCTTGATCGCCGCTTCCTTGATGTGGTCCGGCGTGTCGAAATCCGGCTCGCCAGCGCCAAGGCCGATCACGTCTTTGCCTGCGGCCTTCAGCTCCCGCGCCTTGGTCGATACGGCAATAGTGGGGGAGGGGTTGATGCGGTCGAGCGTACTGGACAAGAAGGCCATGGGTTTTCTCTTTGGCTGCTGCCTGGCGGCAGGTTGAAAGGTTCCTGACCACAGTAAGTTGAAGCCATGCCACCCGCAACGGTTTGTTGGCTGAGTACACGAATTGTGGTTTGACGCTCAAGAAATTATTGGCACGCCGGGGCTGGACTAGGGCTTCGATTAGGCGCACCGTTTGCATTTCCAACATGCAGCCTCAGGAGCAGGTCCCGTGTCTATCTATGCTTACTTTTCGTTTGCCATTGCCATGTTTTTCCTGGCGCTCTCACCGGGGCCCGGGCTGGCGGCGATTGTGTCGCGCACGCTGGGGTCCGGCCGCGCCGCGGGTTTTCGAATGGTTATCGGCGTCGTGATGGTGGATTTCCTGTTCCTGGCCCTCGCCATGGCCGGCCTTTCGGCTGTGGCCGCCTTGATGGGCCCGTTTTTCATGCTGGTGAAATATGGTGCTGCGGCCTATCTCGTGTGGCTTGGCATCAAGGCTTGGCGCACGGCGGGCGCACCCGTTCAGGCGACAAAAGGCGGGGCTTCTTCCGGGCGACGGGACGTTATGCTTGGTGCGCTGGTTACGCTTGGGAACCCGAAGGCGATCATTTTCTATAGCGCGCTTCTGCCCACATTTTTTGATGTCGCCCATATGGACCTGACAGCCTATCTGGTCTGTTGCCTGATCATCGCATCCGTGATGTTTGCAGTATGCGGTGGCTATATTCTGGCGGCTGATCGGTCGCGCCAGCTGTTTCTTGACGGCAATCGCAAGCGCCTGCTGGACCGGGGTATCGGCTCGGTGCTGATGGGATCCGGAGTGCTGGTCGCGACCCGGTAAGGGCGTAGATGACGGATAGCGCGTCGGCGTTGAGGTAAGGCCTCCCAAGGCCGACGCGCTATTGTCCTCAGAGTGGGCAAGCCATAGCGACATGCGCTGGCCCGTTTGACCCGGAAAAGATCTTGGGAGAGATGGGAAGGCTCCGGGTCTAGGTGGAAGGCGGTCAGGTGGTTTGGTAGGGCCCGACCGCCCTCCGAGGGACAAGGTTAAATCCCTGTGGTCTTAGAAGCTCGCACTGATGCTGGCGACAACGCCTGCGCTGCCGATGCCGGATACGTTGGTGTCAACATACATCAGGCCCAGAGAATACTGTTCGAAAGCGTAGGAGACGCCCAGGTTCCAGTCCCACTTGTCGTTGCCGAAAGCGCCGTCTTCATAAGCGATGTGGCCGGCAAGAGACATTGGCGTTTCACCCAGCGGCATGCTGCCATCAAGGTAAAGATAGATGTTGTCGGTGCCGCCAACATTGTCCTGGTCCCAGACATAGGCTG
>JBNKYQ010000324.1:0-2892 GCA_050300975.1 Kordiimonas sp. | reverse complement strand
CAAAAATCTGGAAGAAGTGACGGCCCGACCCACCCCTAGCCAGAAAGGCCTTAACCTGGAAAGCGTCCCAGATTCTATTACTCCACCACCTAAATGGACCTTCAAGCACACAAAACCGGCCCTATACCGTTTTGCACACACCAATAGATTATCTTGATGCACCTATTTCGGCAATTCGTGAAAAGCCGCGGAAAGAAGGGTAAAACTTTAGGTAAACGGACAATGAAACCTCCATGCGGAGGAAATCCGGGCCTTTTTCGCGCAATCCTGAATTGAGGCACACGCTCCAATCTGGCAACAATAGAAGTGATTGGCCCTGAAATGGCCGTAGAGGTTGTTTTTTATCGATTTGCCGATTGACGTTTGAATACGCACGAGTATGGGGGTGCTATGTCCGTTACAGAGTTCGGGTACAAGGCTTTTATCAGCTACAGCCATGCTGACAAAGCCTGGGCTGAATGGCTGCTGAAGTCACTGGAATCCTACCACGTGCCATCAAATCTGGTGGGCCGTAGGACCGACTTCGGCTTGATTCCGGCACGCCTCGCGCCCATTTTTCGGGACCGGGATGAGCTGCCGGCTGCGCACCGGCTGACGGACAGGCTATTTGAAGCGCTCAGGTCCTCTGAATTCCTGATTGTATTGTGCTCACCAAGGGCCGCAAAGTCGAAGCTGGTGAATCGGGAAATCGTGGAATTCAAAAAAAACCACGGCGATGGCCGGGTTCTGTGCATGATCGTGGACGGTGTCCCGTTCGCGGATGATCCGGCGGAGGAATGCTTTCCCGAAGCACTGCTGCACAGTTTCACGTCTGATGGCCGCCGGGGCGGGCTGTTGGCGGAAGGCCTTGCTGCCGATTTCCGGGACGAAGGCGACGGCAAGCGCATGGGACTTCTCAAGATCGTTGCCGGCATGATCGGCGTCGGCCTGAATGACCTTGTGCGTCGCGACGAACAGCGCCGCCAGCGGACCATGATTGCCGTAGCCACTGCCTCGGTGATCGGGATGTCTGTGATGGGCACCCTGACCTATGAGGCTTCCAGGGCCCGTGAAACAGCCAGCGCCGCCCTTTTGCTTGCCGAATCCAAGGCCAAGGAAGCGGTCGCGAACAGGAACGACGCAGAAAGTCTGCTGCATTTCATGCTTCGGGACTCATACAATATGCTGCTCGAGGCTGGACATTTGAGCGCCGCCGAAGCAGTAACAGAAAGAGTCCTCGAATATTATCGCGAAAAAAAGCTGGATGTCCTTACCCCCACGCAATTTACCCGTATGACAGGGGCCATGCTCAAGCTGGGACAGTCGCAGGACCGTAAAGGCAACAGCGCCCGGGCAAGGGAGCTGTTTGAGGCAACGCTTGACTTGTCGCGCCGCTATCGCAGTCAGCACCCGAGATCGCCAGAAGGCCTGTTCCGGCTCCAGAATAATCTGTTCTTTACTGGTTATCTTGCGATGCGCCAGGGACGCTATGAAGAAGCGGAACGGGATTTCAGGGAACGGCTCGCGCTTATTGAAGACATCATCGACAATCCAGACCTTTATGACGGCCATGAGGCCATACACCTGGCCAGGCCTGCTATCTGGGAAGAGAAGAAAGCCGATGCCTTGCGGTCTTTGGGATCCCTTTTGGCGGACGCTCTCGGCCAGGCTTCAATATCCTTGCCCCTTCACCATGAGGGGATTGAACTGACAAAACAGGTGGTTAAAGCCAGGGAAAATGCGCCGCAGACACTTGTTGATCTGGCCACGGCCTATCATTTCCTTGGTCAGGCGCACCTGCTGGCCGGACATATTGATGATGCCGAGGTGGCCTTTCAAAACAGGCTGGATCTGTTGAGTGACCTCTATGAAAAAAATCCGGAAAACTACCGATATTTCAGGCGCCTGCTAATTTCCAAACAGTATATTGCGCGCATTGCCGCCTTGCGTGGCGATCTCGAAAGCGCGCTGGGCCTCCACCAGGAAGCTGCCGAAGGTTTTGAAAGGCTGATCAAGAAAGATCCGATCAACACGCTCTGGCTCGCAGGCGCCGCGCACGCACAATTTGACCTTGCAGCAACGGCCTTCCGGTTGGGCCATATCGATTTGGCTCGCCCGGCTTTTGAAGCCGCCGACCATTATATCAAAGAAACGATTGAACGGGATGCCACACGCATTGCCTATCAGCTTGACGGCTATCGCGTGGCGTCGCTGGCAGCCGAATTCGCTGCCCACGACGGCAACATGGCGGACGCCCTTCGGAAAATGACCGAAGTTGTTGATGGGCTGAACAGGGAAGCCGACAGTTTCAAGCAATCAAGCAGTGTGTTGGAACATGTTGCCGAAACACATCTCCTCTATGGCACGATGCTGGCGAGCGCCGGTCGCCTTGAAGATGCAAAAAGTCACTGGGCCGCCGGCAGGGATGCTTTGGAAAGCTCTCCCGCTTCCCTCAGCCTTGATGCAAAGGCTGCGCTTGCTGAAATCCATAACCGGCTTGGTGAACCCGCGAAAGCGCAACCGTTGTATGCCGAACTGGACCTTGCGGGCTATCACGCGCCAGTCACGGCCCTCAGCGCAAATGCCGGCGCCAAATAAGCATCAGGCCGCAGGCTGCCCGATCTCTGCTGCCTGTTCCGCCTCAAGGGCCGCAATGTCTTCGTCCGTCAGCTTGCGGGCCAGCATCTCGCCCTGCTTTTTCTTCGCCAGAATCTCACGCGCCTTGGCGTATTTGTCGTCGTGCCAGAACACCAGGCAACCGTTACAACCCTTGCCGCAGCAGCCTTCGGTGCCGCGGCGCGGCGTGCGCAGGCGCAGTTCCGACCGGCGCTCATCCAGCGCGTCCTGCAGCTTCTCGCGTTTCTGTTCATAAACGGCGGCGTTGCCCTTGCCCTGCTCCAGCGCTCTTGCTTC
>JBNKYQ010000323.1:0-2897 GCA_050300975.1 Kordiimonas sp. | reverse complement strand
CGCGGCAAGGTGCGGGGCAGGGCGGAACTTTCCGCTATACTCAAAGCCCTTGGTGTGCCGCGTCCGCGTGTGCCGCAGCTATTTACCGACCATGCCGCCGATGCCATCGTCACGGCCGCCGCGCTCAGGTACATCGCGCACGATCGCAAATACTGGAATCCGGGCGCGCTTTCCACTATGGTGCGCCGCACCGAAGGTTGGGTTTTCGGTATAGAATAGCTATATGTTCTGCTAGAGATGGGCTGGCCCCCGCCGCAGGGCATTGGGCTTTAAAGGAATTTGGGCATGCAGATGCTGCTTGCAATCGCTGTTGGTGGCGCCGCTGGTGCGCTGTCCCGCCACTTTGTGGCCGGGGCGATCATGCGCGCACTGGGCACAGGCTTCCCGTATGGCACGTTCGTGGTGAACATTCTTGGCAGCCTGATCATGGGTTTCCTGGTGACGGCCTTTGCCCACAAGCTTCAGGTCACGCAGGAGCTTCGCGGATTCCTTGCGGTTGGTTTCCTGGGCAGTTTCACGACTTTTTCAACCTATTCACTCGAGACCGTGCTGTTGATTGAGCGCGGCGACTGGACCAGCGCCGGGCTGTATGCCCTCGGCTCGTTGCTTCTGGGTGTCTTGGGAATTTTTGCAGGCATCTGGCTTGGGCGAGTATTGGTATGAGTAACGTTAAAAACATCACCGTGAAGGCCGACGACGACGGCGTTCGCATCGACCGCTGGTTCAAACGGCATTTCCCTGAAGTGCCGTTTGGCACGCTTCAGAAGAAAATGCGCAAGGGCGAAATCCGGCTGGACGGCAAGCGCGTCAAGGGGCCTGAGCGGGTGGAAGCAGGCCAGGTTGTGCGCGTACCGCCGTTTGGTGACCTGCCGGAGGCGCCGAAGCGTGAGCCAAAACCGCGCCTGAGCGACAAGGAAATCAAGGAAGTCCAGAGCTGGGTGCTCTATAAGGACGACCATGTGATCGCGATTAACAAGCCCGCGGGCCTGCCAACGCAGGGCGGCACTGGCCAGTCGCGCCACCTGGACGGCCTTCTGGATGCGCTCAGGTTCGGGTCGGAGCACCGCCCGCGCCTTGTGCACCGGCTGGACAAGGATACATCTGGCGTGCTGCTGCTGGGGCGCACACCGAACGCGGCGGCTGCGCTTGCGAACGCTTTCAAGACCAAGGAAACCGACAAGCGCTATTGGGCGCTGGTGATCGGCTGCCCGAACCCGCGCGATGGCAGGATCATCCTGAATATGTCCAAGGCGCCCATCAAGGGCAACGAGCGTATGGTGGTGGACCCGAAGGGCCAGCACTCCCTGACGGATTACGCGGTGGTGGATAACGCCGGGCACCAGGCCGCCTGGCTTGCGCTCAAGCCGCACACGGGTCGCACACATCAGCTGCGCCTACACTGCGCGGAAATGGGCCACCCGATTGTGGGGGACGGCAAATATGGCGGGGCTGATGCTTTCCTGTCGGGCGCGATCTCGAAGAAGCTGCACCTCCATAGCCATACGGTTCGTTTCCCGCACCCGGCGGGTGGCCGCGCCAGCGTCACCGCACCGCTGCCGCCTCATATGGCGGAAAGTTTCGCAATGCTCGGGTTCGAGACAGGCGAATATGAAGACCCGCTTACTGAAGGCTAAGCACATTCATTTTGATTTAGATTTTGGATAGAAATCAAAATTCGCAAAAAGATTATGGAGCACGCGAATGCTAAAACAGTTGCCAGTAGGGTGTGAACTGGCGCCATTAAACCCGATTGAGGACAGCAGGGGGATACTGACCGAGGTGTATCGCCAGGAGTGGGTGGAGGAGACGGCAAGAGTTCAATGGAACCTTGTGCGGTCGAATACCGGCACTTTGCGGGGCGTTCATCTACATGCAAAACGAACCGATTTTCTTGTAGTTGTTGAGGGCGAGATGTGGCTGGGACTCTATGATATGCGCCGGTCATCAAACTCTTTTGGTCAGTCCAGCCTTCTTTGTATCACGCCGGAAATGAATGTGGCTGCCTTTGTTCCTGCCGGGGTTGCCCATGGCTTTTATTTTACCAAGCCGAGCATGACCCTTTATGGGCTTTCCGACTATTGGACGCTGGACGATGATTTTGGGTGTAATCCGGATGATCCGGGGTTGAAGATCAAGTGGCCAGGGGAAGCCCGCCTCCTGTCGAAGAGGGATTCTGTCGCTGGCTCGCTTGCTGAAATGCAGGCGTTTTATGACAAATGGCAGGAAGAGCAATGAGCAAGGCGGAACTGGCTGGAGCGCAAGTGACTGTTGGTTTGATCGGATGCGGACGCTGGGGCCGGAACATTCTCCGCGATCTCTTAAGCATCGACTGTAGCGTTTGGGTTGCAGAACACCGCGAGGCAAATCGGGATAAAGCGCTTGAGATGGGCGCTGAGAATGTTGTTGCCGATTGGCATGACCTGCCCGAAAACCTTGATGGATATATTGTCGCGGTTCAGACGGATCGACATTTCGAGGTACTTAGCGCGCTTGCGGAGACGGGTAAGCCGGTTTTCGTTGAAAAGCCAATCACCCCCGACCTTGATCAGGCATATTCTCTTAGAGACCTGATGGGGGACAGGGTGTTTGTCATGCATAAATGGCGTTATCACCCAGGTGTCCAGGCATTGGCAAAGCTTCGCCAAGAAGCAACGTATGGGGCCCTCAAGCGGCTATGGTGCAGTAGATTGCAGTGGCAGCAGCCGCACGATGATGTGGATGCATTCTGGATATTGATGCCGCATGACTTGTCGATCACCTTTCATGTAACGGGTGTACTTCCCGCGGTGATGGCTGTTCAGGCTGACATCAAGGGAGAAGACATTCACGCCCTTACCGCCTTTTTGGGACCTGAGCCCCAAGTTCAACTGGAAATTTCAGATATCTACCCCGAAACC
>JBNKYQ010000322.1:0-2898 GCA_050300975.1 Kordiimonas sp. | reverse complement strand
GTGGTGAGCGCGGACGAATGGACCGACACGGCGTTCGTAAATTTCGAGAGCTTCCTGCAACCCGACACGCTTTATGTGGTTGAGCGCGGCAAGGTGCCGGAAGAGGTCACGAGCCTGCCGACACGCTTTGACGCATCAAATCTGGTAACCGAACAGAAATTCGCCACGTCAGCCGACGGCACCAGCGTGCCCTACTTCCTGATCCGCCACAAAGACACCAAGATGGACGGCAAAACGCCAACGGTTCTGTATGGCTATGGCGGGTTCGAAATTTCCCTGTCGCCGGGGTATCTGTCGGGCTTCAGCAAGCTGTGGGTTGAGGAAGGCGGCGCCTATGCCATCGCCAACATCCGCGGCGGCGGCGAGTTCGGCCCCAAATGGCACCAGGCGGCCCTGAAGGCCAACCGCCAGCGCGCGTATGACGACTTTATCGCCGTGGGCGAAGACTTGATCAACACGGGGCTGACAAGCCCAGAGCATCTGGGCATCCGGGGCGGGTCGAACGGTGGCCTCTTGATGGGCGTGATGACAACCCAACGCCCGGACCTCTGGAACGCCGTGATCTGCGCTGTGCCGCTTCTGGATATGATGCGCTTCCACACGCTTCTAGCGGGCGCAAGCTGGATGGGCGAGTACGGCAACCCGGATATTCCGGAGGAGCGTGAGTTCATTTTGAAGTATTCGCCATACCAGAACCTGAGCACTGACAAGGAATATCCGGAAGTGTTCTTCTATACGTCCACCAAGGATGACCGCGTGCACCCGGGCCACGCCCGCAAGATGGCCGCCAGGATGCTCTCCATGGGCAAGCCGGTGATCTATTATGAAAACACTGAAGGCGGCCACTCTGCTGCCGCCAACCTGAAGCAGAAAGCCTTCACGGACGCGCTGCAGACGGTCTATGTGCTGAAGAAGCTGATGGACTAGCCTTCGGCACACAGAAATACGAAAGGGCGGGGTTCTCTCCGCCCTTTTTCTTTTGGCGAACAGCTTATACTCAGCCGCAGAATTTCTTAGGTGTTCCTGAACGATTGTTGAGCTACCTTCTTGCCCATGAGGATCTAAGAGGGAACGCCCAATGAAACATACACTGACAGCAGTTGCCCTTGCGGCAACGCTTCTGACGCCGCTGGCAAGCGCCAGCCAGGATGCGCCCACCGCGCATGAACAGAAGGCCCTGGAAATTTACCGCACGTCCATCGCCATGCGCACAGCCGCGGGGTTCGGCAATGTGCCCAAGCTCGCGAATTATCTGGCGGGTGAGTTCAGGGCCGCCGGCTTTGACAATGCCGACATCCACATCAAGGAGATGGGCGAAACCGCTGCGCTGATCGTGCGCTACCGCGGTGACGGCTCATCGGGCAAGAAACCGATCCTCCTGTCCGCGCACATGGATGTGGTGGACGCACTGCCCGAGGACTGGGAGCGCGACCCCTTCACGCTGATCGAGGAGGATGGCTATTTCTTTGGCCGCGGCACCGTAGACAACAAGATGGGCACCACCTCGCTCACCAGCACTTTCCTGCGCCTGAAGGCGGAGGGCTTTGTGCCCACGCGCGACCTGATCATCGCCTTCTCTGGCGACGAAGAATCCGGCATGGTGACCACGGCCGCGCTGGCCAATGACTTCCGCGACCTGACGGACGCTGAATTTGTGCTGATCGCCGATGCGGGCGGCGGGGCGCTGGCGGAGGACGGCAGTGTGATCAGCTATAATATGCAGGCGGCAGAGAAAACCTTTGTCACCTTCGAGATGACAGCCACCAACCCGGGCGGCCACAGCAGCCGCCCACGCGACGACAACGCCATCTATGACCTGGCGGACGCGCTGAAGAAGATCGAGGCCTATAGGTTCCCGGTATCCTATAGCGACCTTACCCGGGCCTTCTTCAAGGCTTCCTCGAAGCGGACGGGAGGCGAGCTCGGCAAGGCCATGGCCGCCTTTGCGGATGACCCCAATAATGAGTGGGCGGTCAAAACGCTTCGGGCGAACCCTGAATATGTCGGCACCACAGGCACCACGTGTGTGGCCACCATGCTGCGCGGCGGGCACGCGGAAAACGCCCTGCCCCAAAGCGCCACGGCCACGGTAAACTGCCGCGTGTTCCCGGGCGCGGGCGTTGACAAAACGCTCGATGCCCTCAAGTCAGCTGTTGGAAACCCGGCCATCACCTGGGAGGTCACCTATGAGCCCACGGAAAGCCCGGCATCACCCCTGCGCGATGATGTGCTTGGCCCGCTGACAAGGACCGTCCACGCTATGTATCCTGGCGTGGAAATCGTACCCTATATGGAATCAGGTGGCACCGACGGCATGCATTTCCGCGGGGCGGGAATGGATAGCTACGGCGTATCGGGCATCTATATGAAAGGCAGCGACATGTATGCGCATGGCCTCAATGAACGGGTGCCGGTGAAGGCCTTTTATGACTCGCTTGAGCACTGGCACATGCTGCTGACCGAGATCGCTGGCCACTAGAACAAACCTTGATGCAGCCGCCCCATTGGCGGCTGCACCATTCCCATGTACTATATCCCTGTTCGGAGTGAGGCTTTCAGCGAAACGGGGAGGTTTCCATGGCAAACTCTGACGGGCTTATCCTTCATTACATGAGCATGCGGCGGGCCATTGGCCGGCTCGGGCTTCTGTTTCCAATCATCCTTGTGGTGGGCAGTATCCTCTTTGGCGACATGGCCAACCTGCAGGGTGACATGATGCGCCTGTCGATCAGCCAATATTACCATTCGCCGATGGGGGATGTTTTCGTGGGCGTCTTGTGCGCCGAGGCCATCTTCCTTTATGCCTACCAGGGCTACAAGGACACGCCCGAACAGGCCGCGAAAAGACCGTGGTATTATCTTTCAGACAATGCGGCAGGCAACATCGCCGCCATCGCA
>JBNKYQ010000321.1:0-2928 GCA_050300975.1 Kordiimonas sp. | reverse complement strand
TCACAGAGCTGACTGGTGGCTACGATAACTGGCTTCCGTCCATTGATATCGACTTCTCGCCACTTCAGGATGTGGTACTGCGGGCGTCCTACTCGAAGACGATTGCACGTCCAAACTATGCGGACATCCAGGGCGGCCAGACCATCAACAACCTTTTCCGAATCGGTGGTGGTACCGGCAGCCAGGGTAACCCAGGCCTCCTGCCATTCGAATCTACCAACTGGGACTTCAGTGCTGAATGGTACTATGACGATGCAAGCTACTTCGCTGTTGGTTACTTCAACAAGAAGGTGAAAAACTTCATCGGTACGGAAACCATCACAGCAACGCCGTTTGATCTGCCGAACCCGTTTGGTGGCCAACGCTACAATGATGCTGTGGCGGCAGTTGGCAGCGACGACCTGGTGGAAATCCGGAACTGGATTTTTGCGAACGCAGATCCAAGCACCGTGGAGATCACAGGCGTTGACTCTAATGGCGATACCACAGGCAACATTCTTGGTGTGGCGGGCGAAGATCCCACGCTTGAGTTTGTCGTCAGCATTCCGTCGAACCAGCGCTCCGCGAAGCTGAATGGATGGGAATTTGCCCTGCAGCACACCTTTGGTGACAGCGGCTTCGGCGCTATCCTCAACTACACCATCGTGAATGGCGATGTTGGCTTCAATGACCTGACCAACTGGAACCAGGAGCAGTTCGCCCTTTATGGCCTTTCGGACACGGCAAACGTTGTTGGCTTCTATGACAAGGACGGCCTGCAGGTTCGCGTGGCTTACAACTGGCGTGACAAGTTCCTGTCTGGCATCATCCAAGGTGAATACGCTCAGCGTCATCCGAACTATGTCGAAGCCTATGGCCAGTTCGATGTGAACGTCAGCTATGATGTTAACGACCAGATTACAGTCTTTGCAGAAGGCATCAATGTAACAGGCGCCACGCAGCGGAGCCACGGGCGGAGTGAGAACACTGTCCTTTGGGCAACACAGGCTGGTGCGCGTTATCAGGCTGGTGTTCGCTACAAGTTCTAGGGCAACCTCAACTTTCCCAAGCCCAATGAAGGCCGCCATTCGTGGCGGCTTTCTGCCCAAGCGGCACAAGGCAATCGGAGCCAATGGCCCGGAGCGTCTTGTCCCGACCGCCCATTAGGGCGTAGCATGAACAGCGTGCCGGAGCTGGGGAGCAACCGGACAGGCTGATAAAAACAAAAAGCAGTAGAGTGGAAGAGAAGGGTCATGACGCAACATGTTTTGCTGAACAATGTGGATCACAAGGATCTGCGCATCATTACAGACCGGTCTGCGGCCCTGGGTGACGCCATCATGAGCTGCATCACTTTCCCCATAGAATTTCGAGACCTGCAGGCGCATTACCCGATCCTGTTTCAGAAGGACCCGAACAGTGGCGCCTACCAGGCGGTCGCCCTGATGGGCCTGACCCAGGGGGAAAACCTGTTCCTGATAGGCGGTGGCTGGGACGCCCACTATGTGCCAATGGTGGTCGAAATGCAGCCCTTTGCCATAGGCATGCAGCAGCGCCCGGGCGAAGAGCCGCAAACGGTTGTCCATGTGGACATGGACAGTCCGCGGATCAGTACGACAGACGGCCAACCGGTTTTCCTGCCCCAGGGCGGCAGCACGGACTTTCTTGAAAAAATCGCGGCGATCTTGGACCGCCTGCATATGGGCGCTTCCATCAGCAGCGATTTCTACAGCATGGTGGATGGCTATGGCCTGCTGGAGTCCATGGCGCTGGAGATTGAACTGGCAGACGGGTCCACGAACCGGCTGGTCGGCTTCTATGCCATCAACGAAGAAAAGCTCTATGGCCTCGATGGCGCAGCGCTTTCTGCCCTCAACGAAAAGGGCTACCTGCAGCCGCTTTATATGGCTGTTGCGTCGCTTTCGAACCTGAGGGACCTGATCGAGCGGAAGAACCGGACACTGGCCTGACCATGCATGACCTGAAGCCCATCCGTGAAATAATGGGCGCCACCGGCGCAGACCTGACGGACGAGCTGCTGACAGGGCAGGAGCCCGTGGTGTTGCGAGGTCTCGCAGCAAGCTGGCCTTTTGTTGCAGCGGGCAGGAAATCAGCGGCGGACGCGCGCACTTACCTGAAGGCGCTCTATAACGGTGCGGAAGTGATCGTCTCTCATGCTGGGCCGGAAGCGGGCGGCAAGCCCTTCTACAAGGATGACATGAGCGGGCTGAATTTCGACTATAAGCGTATCAAGCTTGATATGTTCCTTGATCTTCTGGAAAACCATGAAGAAGAGGCGGATGCTCCATTCCTCTATGTAGGTTCCACCACCATTGGCGATTGCCTGCCTGGCTTCAGCGACGAAAACAGCGTGCCGCTTGGCGACAGGCGCTATATCGAAAGCATCTGGATCGGCAACCGAACCCATATTTCGGCCCATTATGACCTGGCGGACAATGTGGCCTGTGTGGCGGCGGGCAAGCGGCGCTTCACCCTGTTTCCACCTGATCAGTTGCCGAACCTTTATGTCGGGCCGCTTGATTTCACGCCCGCCGGTCAACCGGTCAGCATGGTGGACCTGCATGACCCGGATTTCGAGAAGTTCCCGCGCTACCGCGATGCGCTTGCGGCGGCTGAGACGGCGGAGCTTGAAGCCGGTGATGCCATCTTCATCCCCAGCATGTGGTGGCACGCGGTGGACGGCCTCGCGGCCTTCAATGTGCTAGTGAATTATTGGTGGCGCCAGTCGCCGGCATTCATGGGCCCGCCGAATAATGCGCTCCAGCTGGCGCTTCTTGCGCTCCGCGACCTGCCGTCTGAACAGAAGAAGGTCTGGCAACAGATTTTCAACCATTATGTGTTTGAAAATAAAGAAGAAACGGCGGCTCATATTCCTGAGCGGGGTAGGGGCGTTCTGGCGCCAATGACTGATGAAAATGCACGGCGTAT
>JBNKYQ010000320.1:0-2935 GCA_050300975.1 Kordiimonas sp. | reverse complement strand
ACATGGACTCTGGCGCACTGAAGGAACTGACGCTGACGACCAACGGCTCGCAGCTGTCGCGCTTTTCAGATCAGCTCGTCGAGGCCGGCGTGAAGCGCATCAACGTGTCGCTGGATACCCTGAAGCCAGACCTGTTCGAGGAAATCTCACGCCGCAACAGGCTGGCGCAGGTGCTGGAGGGCGTTCGTGCCGCCAAGGCCGCAGGGCTGGAGGTCAAGATCAACACCGTGGCCCTGAAGGGCCTCAATGACGCCGAAATACCAGGCCTGTTGGCCTGGTGCCTTGATGAAGGCCTTGACCTGACGCTGATTGAGACCATGCCGCTCGGTGAAATTGATGACGCCCGCGAAGACCGCTACCTGCCGCTGACGGCGCTGCTGCCGACCCTGCAGGACCGCTGGACCTTGCGCCCGAGCGGCCACCGCACGGGCGGCCCTGCCCGCTACTACGGCATTGAAGGCCACACCAACCGGCTGGGGCTTATCACGCCGCTGACCGGCAATTTCTGCGACGGCTGCAACCGGGTGCGCGTCACCTGCACCGGGCGCATCTATATGTGCCTGGGCCAGGATGACCACGTAGACCTGCGCGCGGCCCTCAGGTCCGATGACCCCGAGGGGGCGCTTGACGTCGCGCTGGGCAAGGCCATGCTGGAAAAACCCAAGGGCCATGACTTCGCGATGAAGGACGACCGCATGGTTGGCACCGTGGGTCGCCACATGAGCCAGACCGGCGGCTGATCAGACCCGCCTGAAGCCTGCGTCAAAATTCTCACTCGCCCTCAGCCAAAATTTCCCTATACTCGCACCCAAGAGGGAACAAGCCTATGAAGATAGCGATCATTGCCAGCGAGTTTGGTGAAGCGAGCAAAGCTGCGCAAATATTACGGAACCGTTATAAAGCAGTCAGCACAAGCGATGCAGACGTTATCGTTGCGCTTGGCGGTGACGGCTTCATGCTGCAGACGCTCCATGCCTACATGGGGAAGAACATCCCGATCTTCGGCATGAACAAGGGCACCGTTGGCTTCCTGATGAATGAATTCAACGACCATGACCTGATGGAGCGCATCACCAAAGCAGACAGTTTCACCCTGCATCCCTTGCGCATGCGTGCTACGCGCTGTGATGGCGAAGTGGTAGAGCACCTGGCCATCAATGAAGTGTCGCTGCTTCGGGAAACTCGGCAGGCCGCCAACATCCGCGTGGCCATCGACGGCAAGGTGCGCCTACCGGAACTGGTGGGTGACGGCGTTCTTGTAGCCACACCCGCCGGCAGCACCGCCTATAACCTCTCCGCCCACGGCCCAATTATCCCGCTGGGCGCTGACCTTCTGGCGCTGACTCCCCTTTCCGCCTTTCGCCCACGCCGCTGGGGCGGCGCGCTGCTGCCGCATCATGTGACCGTGGCACTGACCATCAACCAGCCGCAGAAACGGCCGGTTTCTGCCGTGGCTGACATGCACGAAGTGCGCGATGTGCGCCACGTTCTCATTGAGGAAGCGCGCGACGTGTCGCTGACGCTTCTGTTCGACAGCGAACACACGCTGGCGGAGCGGATCTTTACCGAGCAGTTCGCCTACTAGAAAGCTCGGCTCATCGCGAAGCCCGCGACAAGGCTAAACGAAAGGGCTACCACAGCCCTGAAGATAACCATCAGGGGATATCCATGTTCAAGCTAGCCAAATCATGCGTCGGCATGTTGCTTGCGGCGTCCATGACGCTGCCGGTGATTGCCGCCGACGAAAAACAAGAAACCGCCGCGCCAGTTGAAGCGCCAAAGGTCTATGAAGTTGAAAAATCAGGTACTTTTGGGGGCCAGAAGGTCAAATACAAGGCCATCGCCGGCGAAACCCACCTGAAGAACGACAAGGGTGAAGCCACCGCGTCGATCTTTTCCGTGACCTACCTGCGCACGGACGTGAAATCGAACGCAGAGCGCCCGGTCTTCTTCATCTTCAACGGCGGTCCCGGCTCCGCAAGCCTTTGGCTGCACCTGGGCGTCTATGGCCCGAAGCGCGTGGTCCTGCCTTCTGACGCAGAAGATGACGGCGCTGCCCCCTTCCGCCTTGAAGACAACCCGCTGTCGATCCTGGATATGGCCGACATGGTGTTCATCGACCCTGTTGGCACAGGCTATAGCCGCGCCATCGGCAAGGGCGACGGCAAGGATTTCTGGGGCATTGAAAATGACGCCCAGTCCATCGCTGAATTCATCCGCCTGTGGCTGGTGAAAAACAAGCGCTGGAATTCACCGAAGTACCTGTCGGGTGAAAGCTATGGCACCACACGGGCGGCTGCGCTTTTGAATGAACTGCAGGGCGGTTGGTCCGATATCGCGATCAACGGCGTTGTGTTCATCTCATCGATCCTGGATTTCCAGACAGCCCGTTATCAGCCCGGAAACGACACGCCTTACATCTCCTACCTGCCAACAATGGCGGCCACCGCCTGGTACCACGGCAAGGTGGACAAGGCTGGCCGCACGCTAGAAGGCTTCATGGACGAAGTTCGCGCCTTCACGCTGGGTGACTATGCAAGCGCCCTGCTGCAAGGCAATCGGTTGAGCGACGAACAGTTTAACGCCATTGCTACCAAGCTGGCCGCTTACACCGGCCTCAGCGAACAGTATGTCAAGAACGCCAACCTCCGCGTACGCAACATGCGCTTCATGAAAGAGCTGTTACGCGATGAAGGGAAAACCGTGGGCCGCTTGGATAGCCGCTTCATCGGTAAGGACTATGAAGGCACCGGCGACACGTTCGACAATGACCCATCGGGCTATGGCATCGACGCGGCCTACACCGCGGGCATCTACCCGTTTAAACGCGAAGGCGAAGACCCAACGCGTATGTTTGCCGGCGAAGGCGGCCCTGAACGCACAAATCGCCGCTTTCATTATGTCAGCCTAAATATGCCGGCGAAGCGTCTTTCCA
>JBNKYQ010000319.1:0-2937 GCA_050300975.1 Kordiimonas sp. | reverse complement strand
GAAAGCAGGCGAACTAGCATGGCCGAACGGCAAGGAAGAGCCCGTGAGCCCAGCGCTTTCCGCCTCAAGCGGCTATTTCATTCTGGGCATGGGCAAGCTGGGCGCTTATGAGCTCAACTATTCCTCGGACATCGACCTGATCGCGCTTTATGACACCGACCGCGCACAATACACCGGCAACAAGACGCTCAAGCAGTGCTTCATTCGCCTGACCCAGGAGCTGATGAAGATCATGGAAACGCGTACCATGCATGGCTATGTGTTCCGTACTGACCTGCGGCTAAGGCCCGACCCAGGCGCCACACCAGTGGCACTGTCTGTGGAAGCCGCAGAGACCTACTATCATTCGATGGCAGTGAACTGGGAACGGTCGGCCATGATCAAGGCGCGCGTGGTGGCGGGGGACCAGACGGCTGGGAAAGCGTATCTGGAGACCATGGCCCGCTGGATCTGGCGCAAGAATATGGATTTCGCTGCCCTCAACGACATCGCCGCCATCAAGAACCAGATCAACCGGCATTACGGGCAGACCCAGTCGGCTTTCCGAGGCTATAACGTAAAGCTGGGATATGGCGGCATCCGCGAGATAGAATTCTTCACTCAAATCAACCAATTACTTCATGCTGGCCGCCACCCGGCGCTCAGACTACGCGGCACGCTGGATGCACTTGATATGCTGGCGATGGACCAGATTGTCGACGGCAAGACCCATAAAGCCCTCTCGAACGGCTACCGCTTCCTGCGCACGCTTGAGCACCGCATTCAGATGATGAATGACGAGCAGACCCACGACATCCCAGAGGATGACGAACGCTTCAACTGCCTGGTGTCCTTTATGGGATACGCCAATGAGGCTGCGTTCAGGGACGCCGTCAGTTGCCAAACCAAGGTGATCAGCGAAATATACGACGGCCTTCTACCGGAAGACGATACAACAAAGGTCGATGGCTATTCGCCCGGGGAACTGCCGGCAACGCTTGAAAAGCTCGGTTTCGAAGACCCGGCCAATTCCGCTGCCATCATTGAGGGCTGGCGCCGCGGTCGGCACAGGGCGCTCAGGACTGAACGCGCCAAGCGCCTGTTGGAACAGATATTGCCGGGGCTCCTGGATGCCTTTTCCGGCACTGAAAACGCAGGTAGCGCCCTCACCCGATTTGATAAGTTCATCTCCCAACTTCCTGGCGGTGTTCAGCTTTTCTCACTTTTGCAGTCCAACCCTTCTTTGTTCCAGCTTCTGGCCCGGGTGATGGGCCTCGCGCCCGCACTCGCCGAGGCACTGGGCAAAAAGCCCGACCTCTGGGACGCGGTGCTGGAGCCTGGCTTCTACGCCCCGCTTGAAAGCGAAGCCGACCTCAGGGAGAAACTGGAGGAGCTGCTTGATAGCGCCCGCGACTATCAGGATATTCTGGATATCGTCCGTCGCTTCGTGGCCGAGCACCGCTTCCGCATTGGCGTTCAGCTGCTGGAATCGTTGGCGAGCGTTGAGGAAAGCGGCGAAGCGCACACCCGCCTTGCCGATGTTACCCTCAAAGCGCTGACCAGGCGCGTCGAAGACGATTTCGCCATCAAACACGGTCGGTTCGACGGCGGCGGCATCTCCATCGTTGCAATGGGCAAGTATGGCGGCGGTGAACTGACCCACACATCCGACCTGGATATCGTATTCCTCTACGGCGTCAAAGATATGGACAGCGTGTCTGACGGTGATAAGCCGTTGATGCCAAGCCAGTATTTCTCCCGCCTTGGCCAACATATCATCACGGCCATCACCGCCCTTACCCCGGAAGGACGGCTTTATGAAGTGGATACCCGCCTGCGGCCTTCCGGCAGCCAGGGGCCCTTGGTGGTCACGCTGAAGACCTTCGCAGACTATTACACCAGCGCCGCCTGGACGTGGGAGCATATGGCACTGACCCGTGCCCGGGTGATCCTGGCGCCGGATAGCATGCGCGATGCCCTGGTCAGCACCATTATCTCCGTGTTGACGACACCACGCGACCCTGACGCCCTGCTCCGCGCCGTCCATGACATGCGCGGCAAACTGTTCGCGCAGTTTGGCACGGACAACCCCTGGGCCATCAAGCACACGCGTGGTGGTCTGGTGGACATGGAATTCATCTGCCAGTATCTGATGCTCCGGGAAGGCCACCGGGTGAAGGACATCTTCCACCCCCAACTGGACGAAAGCATCAGGCGGTTGGCGTCGGCAGGCGCCCTGACCGCTGATCAGGCCAAGTTGCTCCATGACGGGCATGAATATATGCAACAGGTTCAAAGCCTTTTACGCCTTTGCCTGGGCGGCAGCCCCGCTGCGGACGACGCCATCCCAAGGGCGCTCAGGTCCACGCTCTGCCGTGCCACAGGAATGGCAAGCTTCAGCGATCTACGCGCCGAGCTGGTGCGTAGACAATCAGACATATACAGCCTGTTCCAATCTGTGATAGAGGAACCGGCAAATGCCTTACCGGCTACGGCAGAGAGCTAGGCCGTAGCAACAAGAATAAGCGGAGGACATATCGTGAGCGTTGACGTTGGAGACAAAGCCCCAGCCTTTTCCCTGCCTGCAGATGGCGGCGAGACCCTGTCGCTGAGCGACTTCAAGGGCAAGAAGGTGGTTCTGTATTTTTACCCGAAAGACAGCACCCCAGGCTGCACGACCGAGGCCAAGGACTTTACGGCGCTGATCGGTGACTTTGAAGCCGCAGGTGCTGTGGTGCTGGGCATGTCCAAGGACAGCGTTCGCCGCCACGACAATTTTATCGCGAAGTCAGAGTTGAAGGTACGCCTTGTGTCTGACGAAGACGGCAAAACCATCGAAGACTATGGCGTATGGGTGCAGAAGAAGCTTTATGGCCGGGAATATATGGGTATTGAGCGCGCAACCTTCCTGATCGATGGTGAAGGGGTTATCCGCCAGGTCTGGCACAAGGTGAAGGT
>JBNKYQ010000318.1:0-2946 GCA_050300975.1 Kordiimonas sp. | reverse complement strand
TGTCGAGCCTGATCTTGAGCCCGCGCAGCGCCAGTGGCTCGTCGTCCACAAGTATGGTGCGTATTTTCCCCATGGTATTTCCCCGGTCCATTTATGCTGCAAGCTCTGTGGCCTGCTTGAAAGTTTAAGGCTGTTTTTTCCGTTCGCAAGGAATTTCAATAAAGATGCCAAGGCCTTGCGGGTCCATGTTCTTGAGCATGATCAGATGATCCGGCCCATAAATCTGGTGCAGGCGTTCCTTGGTGTTGGTTATGCCGACACCCGAGCCTGACTGGCTGACGATGTTATTGAGGTCCTCAATCCCCGGCCCGCTATCCATCAGCGCAAGCTTCAGCCAGCCGTGTTCCACGCGCGCTTCCACCTTGATGGTGCCGCCGTCGATCTCCGGCGCGATGGCGTATTTGATGGCGTTCTCGATAAGCGGCTGCAACAGCAGGCTTGGGATCAAGGCCGTGCGCGCCTGCTCGTCGATATCAAATTCCACATTCAGCCGGTCAGCGAAGCGGACCTTTTCAATCTCCAGGTAAAGCCCCAGCGCGTGCAGCTCCTGGTCCAGCGGGATGCGCTGGGTTGGCTGGTTCACCAGCGTGAAACGCAGGAAGCTTGAGAGCTTCGTCAGCATCTTGTTGGCATCTTCCTCGGATTTCTCCAGCACGAGGGTGGAGATGGCATTGAGGGTGTTGAACAGAAAATGCGGGTTCAGCTGGTAGCGGAGCATCTTCAGCTGCGCCTGGTGCGCCATCGATGTGGCCTTCAGCGCCTGCTCCTTCTGTTCCAGCATGCCCTGGTAATAGTGATAGCCGAAATAGATGGCCGACCATGCGAACAGCGCCGTGGCCTCGAACATGGCGTTGGCGAACAGGCCAAGGCCCGCCGGGCGCGAAAAGCCCGGGATCAGGAACGGCCCGACCGTGATTTCGAGGAAAGAGAACAAAAGCCCGAGGGACGAGCAGACCGCCACCACAAAAGGCAGGATCGCCGGCAGGGGCCATTCGCGGATCAGCCGGTACACATAGCGCATGCAGGTGGTCATGCTGAGACCGATCAGGATCGCCACAAGAATGAGCATGGAATGGAAACGGAGGTCTGACTGCAGCGTCAGCGCCTGGAAGGTCCGAACCAGGCCATAGCCGGTCCAGCCCAGTGCCTGGAAGGTCCAGAAAGTGCGTTCCTTGGTACCAAAGAAACGATCCATAGTGCTGTAAGCCCCCTCAAGTGCCATTCGGCGTTTTTCTTCTTCGAGGACCAAATCAAGAAGCCCCGGCACCGCAACCGCGCCACGCTCACGGGCGTCGGTTGATGATGCTGGGGCATTATGGGGCCCGTTCGGGCCTTCGCCAACAGGCTTTTTGGGACCAACACTGTTTTTTGGCTTTTTGTCCATATGGCTACTCAGAACAGGCGGGCGCCCCTTAGCGCCCGCTCGCGAGGTTCACACCACCGCGCAGTTCAACCGGCTGGCCTTCGCGCAGGCGTTCGCCGCCCCGGACCACCACCCGGTCACCACTTTCGATACCACCTGTAACGGCCACAAAGCGGCCCGTGGCAGCGCCGGTGGTGACCATCAGGCGTTCAGCCGTATTGTCTTCCTTCACGCGGAACACATAAGTGCCTTCACGCCGCAGCACCAGTGCGTCACGCGGCACAGCCACAACCTGCTCCGGCGTATTGGCAGGCACACCAACCTGAAGCGCGGCACCCACAACATAGTGGCTGCCCGCAGGCAGGCTGACGCGCAGTTCCATGGTGCGGCTGAGCGCATCACCCACGGGCACCATCGCGCGGATGCGCGTGTCTGCCACCGCGCCGTCTTCACGGATCACCACCTGCTGGCCGTCATCCAGCACGCGTGCGAGCGTTACTGGCGCCTTGGCTGAGACTTCAAGGTGCTCGGTGTCCACCAGGCGCACGATCTGGCGGCCTGGGGAGGAATATTCACCGATCTGGGCAAGGCGTTCGACCACGCGGCCTGGGAAAGGGGCGCGCACCTTGGTGCGGTCCAGGTCGATCTTGGCCTGCTCCACCGCCACACGGGCCTGGCTCAGCTCCTCGCGGGTCATCGCCAGCGTGCTTTCGGCTTCCTCAAGACGGCTTGACGGGATGTTGTTGTTCGCCGCCAGTTCCTTCAGGCGCGCCAGGTCGCTTTCCAGATATTTGATGCGAGCTTCCAGGCGGGCCGCCTGACTTTTGTTGCGCATAAGCGCAAGCTTCAGGTTCCGATCATCGATTTCAGCGATCACATCGCCTTCCTTCAAGAGCGTGCCCTCGCTTGCGATCCAGGTCACGCGGCCTGCAATCTCTGCCGAGATACGGCTGTCGTTCAGACTGACCACCGTGCCCGGCAGATAGGTTTGCGGCGCCATCATTTCAGCACTTGCTTCCGCCACTTCCACCAGTGCAGGGGGCATCTGGCGCTGCTGGGCGTTTGCTGTGCCGGTGAACAGGCTGGCGGCTGCAAGCATCGCAACCATGGCTCCCCTCAGGGGGATCTTCGTTTTTGCCAATGTCATAGTCATCTCTCAGTTCCTCGCGTTTTTATATCATTCAGCAGGGTGCAATGTGCGGCCGCGCAGGCGGGCGAACAGGGCCCCAATCATGCCCAGTTCCTTGAACCGCAAGAGGCACGGCAGCAGAACCAGGGTAAAGATGGTGGAGACGGCCATGCCGCCCACAATGGTGGTGGCCATGCCGCGATAGATGTCGCTGCCCGCACCGGGGAACAGCACTAGCGGCAGCATGCCCATGATGGATGTCAGCGTGCTCATGAAGATCGGCCGCAGCCTGAGCGCAAGTGACCGCTCTACCGCCTCGTCGCGGGGCGCTTCCCCCCCGAGGCGGCCACGACCCCCGAGCTCCTGGTCTCGATCCTGGAGGAGGAGGCCGTCCTCGACCGACGCTGGCCGCGCCCCCTGCGGGCCGTCCTAGCCCGGGCGCTGGCCTCCAGCC
>JBNKYQ010000317.1:0-2948 GCA_050300975.1 Kordiimonas sp. | reverse complement strand
GCCTCGATCATGGCGTCATAGGCCTGGCGCCCACCCGCGAGCGGCTCGATGCTGTTGCCCAGCGTCAGCGGCAGGGCGGTCACCCGGCCCCCAAGGCGGGCGTGTGCCTGCCAGCGGTTGGGCGCGTCAGCTACACCGTCTGTCAGGGTTGGGCCTTCCGGCTCCCGCGTGCGTTCGGGGCGAGGCGCCATGCCCTGGCGTTCCCGCACGCGCCGGGCGCGCCGCCTGATGCGGTTGATGCCGAACAGGATGTAGGACAACAGCCCCAGCATAGGGGCGATCCAGACAAGGCCGATCCAGGTGATGGCGGACCGCACGTCGTTTTTGGTGCGCAGGATATGGATGCTGGCAAGCAGTTGGGCCAGGAAAACAAAGCCCACAATCAACCAGCCGTTAGGCCATATCAATGCTTCCAGATTCATAAATCCCCGCCCGAATAATCTTCCTATTACCATATAGGGGTTAGGCCCCGCCTGTGAAGGCCCAAAGATGAATTCCCTTGCGCCCTAGGCAGCTGAAATTACAGGCTGATTTCTTGCTTGAGCGGGGCGGTGAATGGCGCTAGCGTGCGCTCATGGCCTCAACCTCCACATTCGCGACCGCGCCTTTGCCCTTGCGGGCAGATGACCTTGCCTGTTTTCGGGGCGGGCGCATGGTGTTCGAGCATCTCTCTTTCGAGCTCAAGCCGGGCGAGCTTCTGTATCTCAGGGGTAGGAACGGCAGCGGCAAATCAACGCTTCTGCGGTTGATTGCGGGGTATCTGCGTATCTCTGCTGGCACGCTGACGTACGGCAAGGACGCCTGGTCTTTTGGTGATGCGGCGCTTTCCGAAGCGCTCATTTACGCCGGGCACGACAATGCGCTGAAGCCGGTGCTGACGCTTCGGGAAAACGCGCGTGAACTGGCGCGGTTGATGACCGGCCGGACGGTGGCGGATGTGCCGCTCGCGGAAGCGGCGGAGGTGTTCGGCCTGACCGGACTTCTGGACCAGCCGGTGCGCTATTTTTCAAGCGGGCAACGCCACCGGTCGAACCTGCTGCGCTTCGCTTATCTCGCGCGCCCCGTGTGGTTGATGGATGAACCCACCGTCGGGCTGGACGCGGAGAACCGCGAGGCGCTGGCGGCGCTGATGCGCCAGCACCTGAAGGCGGGCGGCATGATCATCGCGGCCACCCACGACCCGATCGGGGTCGAGGGCGCCGTGGTTGACATGCGCGACTATCAGCCCAAGGTGAGCCTTGAGGAGGCGTGGCTATGACCGTGGCTCCCGAAACATCCCAAGAGACCTCCCTTGGTGGTATTTTCTTTGGCATCGTGAAGCGCGACGTACGCCTGGCCTGGTCGCAGGGCGGCACGGGCACCATGGCGCTCAGCTTTTTCCTGATTGCCGTCACCCTGTTTCCTTTCGGCGTGGGGCCGGAACCGCAGATTCTGGCGCGCATCGCACCCGGTGTGATCTGGGTGGTGGCCTTGCTTGCCTGCCTTATCAGCCTCGACCGGCTCTATCAGGCGGATTTCGAGGACGGCAGCCTGGATGATTTGGCGCTGTCGCCGCTGGGCCTCACCGGCGTGGCGGCGGCCAAGATTTTGGCGCACTGGGTTTCAACCGTGCTGCCGCTTGTTGTTGTCTCGCCCATCCTGGGCATGCTGATGAACCTGCCGGATGGCGCCTATGGGACGCTCCTTATATCGCTCCTTGTCGGCACGCCCGCGCTCAGCCTGATCGGCAGCATGGGCGCGGCGCTGACGGTGTCGGTGCGCCGGGGTGGGGTGCTGCTGTCGCTTCTGGTGCTGCCCCTTTATGTGCCGACGCTGATTTTCGCCGTGGGCGCGGTGGACGCAACAGCCGGGCTGGTGGATGCCACCCAGCCGCTGGCGCTTCTGGGGGCGGCCAGTTTGCTGGCGCTCGTGATCGGGCCGTTTGTCAGTGCGCAGGCGCTTCGTCTGTCGCTTGAATAACATGGGTGTGAGGCATCAAGTCGCACTTGCGGCCAACGGGGGTTCACTATAGGTAAGGGCCATGCATAGATTCGCCAATCCAGCCCAGTTCAACCGCCTGGCAGACAAGATTCTGCCATGGGCGAAACTCGTGCTGGCAGCAAGCCTGATTTACGGCCTGTATCTGGCCTTCCTGGGTAGTCCGCCAGACCGCCAACAGGGCGAAAGCGTGCGCATCATGTATGTGCACGTCCCGGCAGCCTGGATGGCCATGTTCTGTTATCTTGTGGTGGCGGGCGCGAGCTTCACCGAGTTTGTCTGGCGCCATCCGCTGGCGATCCTCGCGGGCAAGGCCGCCGCGCCCATCGGCGCCACCTTTACGGCCCTTGCGCTGATCACCGGCGCGCTGTGGGGCAAGCCCACCTGGGGCACCTACTGGCAGTGGGACGGGCGCATGACCTCGGTGCTCGTACTGTTCTTCCTGTACTTGGGCTATATGGCCATCTGGCGCAGCATGGACGAAGAAGACAAGGCGGGCCGCGCGGCGTCAATTTTGGCGCTTGTGGGCGTGATCAACCTGCCGATCATCAAATTCTCGGTGGAATGGTGGAACACGCTCCATCAGCCAGCGAGCGTCTTCCGCCTGGATGGCCCGACCATCAGCGGCGACATGCTGTGGCCGCTCTTTATGATGGCCATCGCCTTCAAGGCCTATTTTGTGGTGATATTCCTTTACCGCATGAAGCTTGAGATCAACCGCCGCAAGCTAAGCGTCTTGCGCATGAGCAGGGTGACCGGCTGATGACAGACCTTTTTGACATGGGCAGTGTTGGCCCCTTCGTTTGGGGGGCATATGGCGTAACTGCGCTTGGGCTGGTGACGCTCGCGGTGCTCATGGTCGGGGATTCATATCAGTCGGCGCTCGCGCTTGCCACGAGCCCGGGGGGTTCACCTATGATTCCGCCGTTGCCCGAGTCGGTTCGGCCCGGGAGTGACGGAATCGAGGGACG
>JBNKYQ010000316.1:0-2954 GCA_050300975.1 Kordiimonas sp. | reverse complement strand
TCTTGGCATCATATGCCGTTGCGGCGAGTGCGGCCTTTTCCCACCAAAACATCACCAGATCGGCGCTTTGCGGCATCTTTGGATAGGCTTTCCACAGTGCCTCGACATAGCCATCGCCCAAATTGTCCCGCATCCGTTTATTCCCAATGAAGGGCGGGTTGCCGACGATGAACTCCGCGCGGGGCCATTGGGTCGGTTTCGGCTTGGCATAGTCATAGACCTGCACACGCGCAGCGGGGTCCGGCACCTCTTCCCCCGTCACAAGATGTCGCAGGGTGGTCACGCCGTCCCACCGAGTGACGGGGTTGCCGTTGGCATCCATGCGCGGGGTGCGGTCGGACCATTCCAGCACTGCGTCGCCCTGGCGGATGTTCTTGAAATCACGCAGCACAGGCTCAGATGGCGCGGCGGTGCCATGGGTGCGGTAGTGCCATTGCAGGTAGCCGATCCACAACACCAGTTCTGCCACGTTGGCGGCCCAGGGGTTCAGCTCGATCCCAAGGAACTGGTGCGGGTCCACGGTGATCAGGGGGCGCGTGTCGCCCAGATCGTGCATGAGCGATGTGACCTCGCCCTCCAGCCGCTTCATCATCTCTAGCGCGACATAGAGGAAGTTGCCCGAGCCGCAGGCGGGGTCGAGCACGGTAGTCTCGCAGAGCCGCGCGTGGAAATTGCGGACCAGCTTCTGCGCCTCGTCCGCTTTGCCGTCCTCGGTCAGACGCTGCACGGCAGTTTGCACGTCGCGCCAATCATCTCGCAGGGGGTCGATGATCGTGGGTGTCACCAGACGCTGCACATAGGCGCGGGGCGTATAATGCGCGCCCAATTTGTGGCGCTGCCGTTTGTCGAGCGCGCGTTCGAGCAGCGTGCCGAAGATCGCCGGTTCAACCTGTTTCCAGTCGGCCTCGGCTGCTTCGATCAGAAGGCCCAGTTGCAGATTGTTGAGCGGCAGCGCAGACGGGTTTCTGAACAGACCGCCGTTGAACCGTTTGACCTTCGTGAGCAGCGCATGGGCGTATTCGCCCTTGTCCATGGCCGCCCACAGCCCAGCCAGCGCATGTTCGGCATCCTGGGGGTGGCCGCGCAGCTTGTGCAGCAGCTCCGTGAAGCTACCGCGCGGGATCAGGTCCACATCCTCAGCAAACATCGAGAACAGGCAGCGCATCAGGAAGCGGGCGACGGTCTCGCTGTCGTGGCCCTGGCCTTCGAAACTCTTGCCTAGTTCGGCAAGGTGGGTGGCGATTTCGCGCGTGACCTCGGCGGCCTTGAGCGAGGGGTCGAGGCTGTAGGGGTCGGTCCAGATCGTGCAAAGTAGGTCGCGGATGTCGTCCTTGCGCAGGTCTTCGAGATAGATGCGGTAGCGATTGCCATCCGGGAACTGGTTGTAGCCCTGTCCTTGTTTGGAGAAGTCGGCATAAAGCTCGATGACATGGCCCACATCCACGATCATCAGGAAGGGCGGCCAGCCATCATCGCGGGCAACGGCGCGCGCATAGTTGTCCGCCTGGTTGCGGGCCTTGAGCATGGTGTCGTCCCAGGCGGCTGTGCCCCGCACACCGTGGCCGGAGCGCTTTCGCTTGCGGTCGGGGATACCTTTGCTCAAGTCGCCCTGCCGGTTCTTTTTCTGGGTTACGCCTTGTTTGGTTTCCAGAATAAAATGGCCGCCGCGATAGACATCGACAAAGCCAGTGCGGTGTTTCGGGGTATGGGCGAAGGTGACGGGTCGCTCAAAACGGTAATGGTCGTTTGCGTCGTCATCGGTTGCCGGAAAGGGGCGCTCAAGCCCGAGAAGTTCGGTGAGTTCAATGACAAATAATTGGTAGTTGGCGTGTTCGCTGCCGCCAGACGGTTTCCAGCGGGCGATAAAATCTTCCAAACCTGTCACTTGATCACCCAAAATCTTCCCAACGTTTGCAACTCTTGGGTGGACATTAGGTCGGCTATCTGCCCGTCACAACAACAGTTTACGCCTGCGGGGTTACCGGTGTTCATTACACCGAGGTAGGCAGATTTCGTTGATGGACGAGATGCTGCCTTCACGACTCCATATGAAACGCTTGCGTTTGTCCGTCAGCCCCTCGCCTTGATGAGAGCAACGCCATCGCCCTTGGCAGCGTCTCCGCCCTTCAGGAACTGAACTCCTTGGCCCTCTAGCGCATGCCGGATGGCTTCAACGGTATCGTGTCGCGCCGAAACTGGACCGCGCGTTGCATCAAGTCGCTGGATCGTGGGGTAGCTTACCCCGGATGCCTTTGCCAGGTCGTTTGCTGACCACCCAACGAGCGCACGTGCCGCCCTAATCTGTTCGCCGTTCATTGCTCACCTGATAGATAAACTTGCCATTGTGATAGAATTTCTATTGAAAGAAGTTCTGTCGCTTCTTATAGATTATCTATCACCCTTGATAGGATGGCAATGAGGATCTCAACTAGCCCGAAGCCAAGGATGAACAGTGGTGCGCTCAGATCATTGCCGCCACCACACAGTGCAACCAACAATAATGGAGCAAACAATGACCGAAGTAATCACACCGACCGACACGCTGCCCGGCGGCATCAATCGCTACGACTTGGCAATGAAGTCGCAAGTCGTTACGGGGCTGGCGAGCGCCGCTATGGCACAACTCAATGAAATCAGCTTTGTAACACCTTCGGGGAAGCGAAACGCCAAGCTCGACCACATCTGGGCTATGGTTTCGGCTCTTGAACCGCTGACGATTGAGCTGGCTGATATGTGTGACCGCCTTCAACTTGGCGATGCGCCACAGGTGCAAGAAGGCTAGCGGAAGCGCCTGTAGGCAGCGACCCGACAATTCGGATCAAAGCCGATGGGTTATGCCCAGACTATTATCTCTCCCATCCATGGCCCGGCCCAGCGCCGGGCTTTTTCGTCTGCGGCCCCGACCCGCGCCCGGAAGGGTAAAGGCCACGTCGCCTGCCAGAAACATGGCCACC
>JBNKYQ010000315.1:0-2975 GCA_050300975.1 Kordiimonas sp. | reverse complement strand
GACTTCCACCTCGACGCCCACGTTGCGGCCGATAAGGGCGCGTGCGATCGGGCTTTGGTAGGAAATCTTGCCGCCTTTGACGTCGCCTTCATCGGCGCCGACAATCTGGTAGACCACTTCTTCGTCGTCTTCATCCAGAAGCGTGACGGTGGCGCCAAACACAACCTTGTCGCCGGAAAGCGAGGTCGGATCGATCACCTGGGCGCGTGAAAGCTTGCCTTCAAGCTCCATGATGCGGCCTTCGATATGGCCCTGGCGCTCTTTGGCAGCGTGATATTCAGCGTTCTCGGAAAGGTCGCCATGGGCGCGCGCTTCTTCAATCGCGGCCACCACAGATGGGCGCTCGACGCTCTTCAAATTCTTCAGTTCAGCAGCCAGGCGGTCGTAACCGGCTTGCAGCATGGGCACTTTTTCGTTCATGTGTCCCGTCCGTTTATCAATTCATTTATGGGGCCGGTTGTTCACCGGCCTTATACAAAACAGGAGCGCCGACCCGTTGGGGCCGGCGCACTTATTTCCATTTAGTCACAAAATCGCAAAAAATCAAGCCAGATCGGCTTCCAGGCCCGTGTTCCGGGCCGGGAGCGAGCTTAGGCTGCGAAATCCTGCAAGCGTTTGACATCCAGCGTTGTGACCTTCAGCGCCTTCAGGGCCTGTACCGATGCGGCAGCTGCCGCCATCGTGGTATAGTAAGGCAGTTTCATCATAAGCGCTGTGTTCCTCAGCTCGAAGCTGTCCTTGATGGCCTGCTTGCCTTCCGTGGTGTTGAACATCAGCTGCACTTCGCCGTTCTTCATGATGTCAAGCACGTGCGGGCGCTGGCCTTCTGTCACCTTGAACACGCGCTTCACTTCAAGTCCGTTGGTCTTGAGGTAGTCGGCGGTGCCGCCGGTGGCGATCACGTCGTAGCCCATGGCGAGCAAGTCCCGCACCAGCGGCACCAGCGCATATTTGTCGCTGTCCTTGACGGAGACGAACACCTGGCCTTTTTCCGGCAGTTTCACACCGGCCGCCAGCTGCGACTTGTAGAAGGCCATCGGGAAGTTGTCGGCAATGCCCATCACTTCACCGGTGGATTTCATCTCTGGGCCCAAAAGCACGTCCACGCCCGGGAAGCGTGCCCAAGGGATCACCACTTCCTTCACTGCCACATGGTCAGTGATCGGGTCCTTAAGGTCGAAGTCAGTGAGGTTGGCGCCCGCCATCACTTGCGCGGCGATCGCGGCCACCGGGTAGCCCACGGCCTTGGCAACGAACGGTACCGTGCGGCTGGCCCGCGGGTTCACCTCAATCAGGTACACCTCGCCGTCCTTGACCGCGAACTGCACGTTCATCAGGCCAACCACATTGAGAGCCTTTGCAAGCTCGCGCGCCTGACGCTTCACCTCGTTCACAATACCCACAGGTAGGCTGTAGGGCGGCAGAGAGCAGGCGCTGTCGCCTGAATGCACACCGGCTTCTTCAATGTGTTCCATGATGCCGGCGATATGGATGTTGGTACCGTCCGAAAGGGCGTCCACATCCACCTCGATCGCGTCCTTGAGGAAGCCGTCGATTAGCACAGGGCTGTCGCCCGATACATGCACTGCTTCGGCGATGTAGCGGTCCAGGCCTTCCTGGTCATAGACGATTTCCATCGCGCGACCGCCAAGCACATAGCTTGGGCGGATCAGCACGGGATAGCCAACGCGGTCTGCTACCTTGACGGCTTCGTCATGGCTGCGGGCCAGGCCGTTCTCTGGCTGCTTCAGGCCCAGCTTTTCAACCAGTTCCTGGAAGCGTTCGCGGTCTTCCGCCAGGTCGATGGCGTCAGGGCTGGTGCCCAGGATCGGGATACCGGCGGCTTCAAGCGCGTGCGCAAGCTTCAGCGGCGTCTGGCCGCCAAACTGCACGATCACGCCTTTGACGGTGCCGTTTTCCTCTTCCTTGCGGATGATCTCGATCACGTCTTCGGCCGTCAGCGGTTCGAAATACAGGCGGTCCGAGGTGTCATAGTCGGTCGACACGGTCTCGGGGTTACAGTTGATCATGATGGTCTCATAGCCCGCGTCAGAGAGCGAGAAGCAGGCATGACAGCAGCAGTAATCGAACTCGATACCCTGGCCGATGCGGTTCGGCCCGCCACCCAGGATCACGATCTTCTCGCGGTCGGTCGGGTTGGCTTCGCATTCAGGCTTTTCGCCCGCCGCGAAGGTCTCATAAGTGGAGTACATGTAAGGCGTCTTCGCCTCAAACTCGGCAGCACAAGTGTCGATCCGCTTGTAGCTTGGGCGCACATCCTGATCGAGGCGCGCTTTCATCACGGCAGCTTCCGGCACACCGGCCAGCTTGCCGATGCGGGCGTCAGAGAAGCCGTGCATCTTCAGCTTCCTAAGCTCACGAGCGTCAGATGGCAGGCCGTTTTCAGCCACGCGCTTTTCCATTTCTACCAGCATTTCGAACTGGCGCAGGAACCATGGCTCATAGTGGGTAACGCTGTGGATGTCTTCAAGCGTCATGCCTTCGCGGATGGCTTGCACGATACGCAGCAGCCGGTCCGGCTTGGCCACCGCCAGGTCACGCACGATCGGTGCAAAGTCACCACTGCCCGGCACATAGCCTTCGAAGGTCATTTCATCCAGGCCAGTAAGGCCGGTTTCCATGGAGCGCATGGCTTTCTGCAGGCTTTCGGTGAAGTTGCGGCCCACGGCCATCACTTCGCCGACGGACTTCATGGCAGTCGAGAGCACCTGTTTGGTGCCGGCGAATTTCTCGAACGTGAAGCGCGGCACCTTGGTGACCACATAGTCGATGGTGGGTTCGAACGATGCAGGCGTGACGCCCGTAATGTCGTTATCCAGCTCATCCAGCGTATAGCCGACAGCCAGCTTCGCGGCGATCTTGGCGATCGGGAAGCCGGTGGCTTTGGACGCCAGTGCCGACGAGCGGCTCACGCGCGGGTTCATTTCAATCACGATCAGGCGGCCGTTCTCGGG
>JBNKYQ010000314.1:0-2986 GCA_050300975.1 Kordiimonas sp. | reverse complement strand
GTTACCGATGGCCAGGTTCTCATTGAGCGCCAGGTCCATCAGGCCACGCGCGCTTTCGCCACACACATAGTCATAGTGCGTTGTCTCACCGCGGATGACGCAGCCCAGGGCAACATAGCCGTCAAAGTGCGCCTTTTGGCCGGCGTGCGCGAACTTGATCGCCGCCGGGATTTCAAGGGCGCCTGGCATGTCATAGCGGTCCCAGGTGCAGTCTGCAGCTTCAATAGCCTCGATGGCGCCAGCAGCCAGTTCATCGGCAAGGTCTGCGTAGAATTTCGCTTCGACAATAAGAATATGAGGCTTTGCCATCTTTTTTCCTTGAAACGCGCCATCCCTTCAGGGCTCTGGCGACCAAAACAGTGTGGCGCCGTCTAGTCGGCGTCAGGGATTTTCCGTTGTTCTACGATATCGAGGCCATACCCATCAAGGCCAACATAGTGGTTGGGGCTGTTGGAATAGAGAATCATGTGGCGCACGCCGATATCGAGCAGGATCTGAGAGCCCAGCCCAATGTCCTTCAGCGCACGTTCCTTGCCGTCTTCTTTGGGCTCTGCACCGTCTAGAAGCTCCGATGGGCGGATCGCGATCTGGCCAGGGAACAGCACCACCACGCCGTGCCCTTCGCCTTCAATGGCATTCATTGCCCGCTGCAGCTGGCCGCTGCGCGGATGATCCATACCCAGAAGGTCTTCAAACGGGTTCAGCGCATGCATCCGAACGGGGGTCGGTTTGCTTCTGTCGATATCCCCAAGCACCAGCGCCACCGTCTCGCGGCGGTCTGCAGTCGACCGATAAACCATCACTTTCCACTGCTTGCCGCTCTGCCGCACGAACTCGCGTTCAGAAGCGCGCTCAACCAGCACATCATTCTTCAGTCGGTAGGCGATCAGGTCGCGGATGGTGGCTACCTTGAGGCCATGCTCCTTAGCAAACGGAATAAGGTCCGGCAGGCGCGCCATGGTGCCGTCGTCTTTCATGATCTCACAAATCACGGCAGAAGGGTTCAGGCCCGCGAGGCGAGAGATATCGACAGAGGCTTCGGTATGCCCGGCACGCATCAGCACGCCGCCGTCCTGCGCCATCAGCGGGAACACGTGCCCTGGTGTCGCCAGGTCATCCGCGCCCTTGGAGCTGTCGATTGCAACGGAAATCGTGTGGGCCCGGTCCGCCGCGGAAATGCCGGTGGTCACACCCTGCTTGGCTTCGATCGACACGGTAAAGGCTGTCTGGTTGCGGGCCTGGTTGTTGTTGCTCATCTGCGGCAGCTTCAACGTCTCAACCCGCTCGCGCGTCAGCGGCAGGCAAATCAGGCCGCGGCCGTATTTGGCCATGAAGTTGATCGCATCCGGTGTCGCCATCTGCGCCGGGATGATCAGGTCACCCTCGTTTTCACGGTCTTCGTCATCCACGAGGATATACATACGCCCGTTGCGCGCGTCCTCAATGACGTCTTCGATTGGCGACAGGAAACTCTCTGACACAGGCTTACCCTCTGTTTTGCAGGCGCGCGACATAACGCGCCAGAATATCAAACTCCACATTCACAGTGTCGCCTAGCTTGCTGTTCCGGAAGCTGGTAACCGCCTGCGTATGCGGAATCAAATTGATGGAGAAACGCGTGACATCACCTTCGTCGGCAACCGCGTTGACTGTCAGCGACGCACCGTCGATGGTGACACTGCCCTTCTGGGCCACGAACGCGCCGTGCTCTGCCGGGATCGCGATATCCATGACAACGGACTCGCCCAACTCGTCAAATCGCACGATCTTGCCTGTGCAGTCCACATGACCCGTCACGATATGACCGCCGAGCTCGTCACCTAATTTGAGCGACCGCTCAAGGTTGACTTCTGTACCCTCGGCCCAATCGCCCAGGTTCGTCACCTTCAGCGTTTCTGCGGACACATCGACCGCGAACCAGCCTGTATCCTTGTCCACAACCGTCAGGCAAACGCCCGCGCAGGCAATGGAAGCACCAATATCGACGGAGGCCATATCAAAGGCGGTTTCAAGCGTCACCCGCTTGTCAGCGTCGCCTTCCACAGCGCGAATGCGCCCTACATCTGTAACAATTCCGGTAAACATGCGCCTGAGTTACTCCGCCTTGACGTATGATGCAAGCATATCCGGCCCCAATTGCCGAATTGCTTGAAGATTAAAATGGGGCGCATCCCCAAGGCTGGCAAGGCCAAGCGCGCCAATTGCTGCCCGGCCATCTGCCCCGATGGCCTTCCCGGCGCTGAAATGCTCGATGCGATCAGCAAATCCTGCCTTCAGGAAAGAGGCGTGCACCTGCCCGCCGCCCTCCACAAGAACGCGCGTCATGCCACGGTCTGCAAGGATCCGGGCGACAGCGGCAAGGTCACGCGTGTCCTCAATAGCGATGGTCTCAACGCCCAGCTCTTGAAGCGCGTCCTCCTTTGCCTTGTTGCGTGACTGGTGGAAAACCACAGTGCCCCGACCTGTCGCATCTTGCGCCAATTTGTGCGTAGGCTCCAGCTGCAGCTTGCCGTCCAGTAAAATGGGTACAGGTGATTGCCCCTCTAGGCCAGGCACCCGGCAGTCAAGCGATGGATCGTCCGCAAGCACAGTACCGCTGCCCACCAGAATGGCGTCATGTTGCGCCCGCAGCATATGACCATAACGCCGGGCCTCTGGGCCAGTGATCCACTTGCTATCACCATTCTCAAGCGCGATGCAGCCATCCACCGTGCTGGCGATCTTGAGAGTGAACATGGGCCGCTCCCGGCTGACCCGGAGGAAGAAACCACGATTAAGCTGGGCAGCTTCCACTTCGCACACACCGTTTTCGGTCTGGATACCGGCATTCGCCAGAATTGAGAGCCCTTTCCCCGCTACTCGCGCATCCGGGTCCGACACAGCCATAACACAGCGGCTGATGCCAGCGTTCACAAGAGCTTCCGCGCAGGGGCCAGTCTGGCCATGATGGGCACAGGGCTCAAGGGTGACATAGGCGGTGGCGCCC
>JBNKYQ010000313.1:0-3024 GCA_050300975.1 Kordiimonas sp. | reverse complement strand
GCATATTGCCACATTGCCGCGATATTGCGCATAATAGCTTACAAGAAACGACAACGCATGGCCGCGCCAGAACGGCCTTATGGAAACGTCCGAACGGAACCCTGTATGACAGCTCGCAAACTATTTGCCCTCGGCCTGCTGCTTCTGACCGCTGCCTGTGCCTCGACCCCGGAGAACGGCCCGTCCGCCCGCGTGAGTGACCCGTTGGAGCCGATGAACCGTGCCATCTTCGCCTTCAACGAAGCCGCCGACAAAACGGTGATCAGCCCGGCTGTCGCGGTCTATAAGACAGTTGTCCCCAAGCCACCGCGCGACGGCATCTCGAATGTGATGCGCAACCTGCGTGAACCGTGGGTCTTCATCAACGACATCCTGCAGCTGAAATTCAAGCGCGCGGGCAAGACGCTAGGCCGTTTCGTGGTCAACAGCACCATCGGTATCGGCGGCCTTTTCAAGGTGTCTGACCGAATGGGCGTTGAATACCACAGCGAAGACTTCGGCCAGACACTGGCAACCTGGGGCTTTGGCGATGGTCCTTATATCGTACTGCCGTTCCTTGGGCCTTCCAACCTGCGGGACACCACGGGCTTCGCCACCTATTTCTTCTATGACCCTACGGCCATGGCGCTCGATAAAAAGGGCAAATTCTTTGACCTCAGCCTGTTGCGCACCGCCATCGATGCCTGGGACTTGCGCGTCCAGTATGACGAGGTCCTGAAGGAACTGTATCTCGAAGATGACCCCTATGTGTTTGCGCGAACGGTCTATTGGCAGAACCGGCGCTATGAGATTTATGACGGCGACCCACCGCCCCTTGAGGATGAAGAAGACCTCTTCGACGACCTGGAGGAAGAGCTGGAAGCGGACGACCCTCAGTAGACCGGCCTAAACAAAAGCATACCAGAAAGCCCGCAGCCCTGTGCCAGCGGGCTTTTTTTGTTGGACGAAAGTAAAAAAAACAAACTTTCGCTGAGGTATGTATAATCTTTGGTTGTCTATGTTCGTGTAGCCCAAACGTTTCGAGTACCGGGAGGAAAACCAATCAAGTTTTTTGGGGGAAACATATATGACAGACAGATTCATGCCGTTTCTGCGCACGATAGTGATCCTTGCTACTACTATGATCCTGTCTGGCCCTTTGCAGGCGAATGCAGCTGAAAACCCAGACACTGCAATCCCGGCTTTCAAGGGCGATACGCCAGACGCCAAGATATCGATCGATTACAAGGATCTAACAGCCATCCTGAACCAGACCGTTTGGGAAACGGGGCATTCCGACCGCGCCAACCCTGGCCGGGCGAGCGCGCGGCCAGGGTCCCGCATCGTCCGCGGCAGTAAAAGCAGCACAAGAAACGAAGGCAACCGTGTCGACTTTCATGCCTTCCTCGGCGATAACTATGACGTGCTGGTAGCGCTCAGGAATGATCTGGAAAAAGTACCGGCCAACGTGCCGCTTAGGAACTTCAGCAGGAACGAGCAACTGGCCTACTGGCTTAACCTCTATAACCTGACGGTCCTGACCCAGATCTCCACCGTCTTCCCTGAGGAACGCCTGAAACGCCACTATTTCTCCGACGGCGGCCACACGGGGCTTTGGGACGAGAAGGTTCTGAATGTGGCGGGAATGCCGCTTTCACTCAATGACATCCACTACAAGATCCTGATCCCGAAATACCGCAACCCGCTCATCATGTATGGCCTGTTTCAAGGTGTGATTGGTGGGCCCAACATCCGCGATGAGGCCTATCGGGGCACCGATGTCTGGCGCCAACTTGAGGCCAATGCGCGCGAGTTCGTCAATTCCAACCGGGGTGCATTCATCAAGGACCGGATTATCCGCACCTCCACCTTTTATGAGGTGAACAGCGCCCTGTTCCCGGACTTCAACCGAGATCTCAAGGCCCACCTCTGTAAGTATGCCAAACCGGCTTTTGCAGACCGCATTGCCGATGCATCGGACAAAATTGGCACACGCCAAAGCAACTGGTTCATTGCCGACCTCTATGGCGGCAACCGTTCCATCGCCGCAGCCAGCGTCAACCCGGCAGCCCTTTTGAATGCCTTTAGCACCAGCGACAACGGCGCCCAGGGCTTTTCCGGGCAAGCGAGCGACGCCATGGGATGGGGCAATGTAGCCATTGAACACAATATGTCGCTAACCCGCTTCCCGATTCATGTGATCGAAAGCGTCCGCACGGTTCAGTTCAAGAACAAGAAGCTGCGCGAAGGCGAGGTACAGGTCGAAGAGTATGAAGCCGCTGCTGACGACACGGAACCAGAAGAAAATTAGAAACAGGGGAATACCATGAACCATCGATCCAAACCGCGCTTCGGCGCCCTGGCCATCACCCTTCTTGGGTTGAGTTTGATGGCCACTGTGCAAGTTCAGGCGACGGAGCTTCCCGACACCGCGATTGAAGCCTTCAAGGGCGACACACCGGATTCACAAGTGCGGGTTGATTATAAAGACCTTTCCGCAATCCTGAACCAGACCGTTTGGGAAACCGGCCATTCGGACCGGGTGACCGCAGGCAGCACGCCGCCACGGACAGGATCGCGCATCGTCACCGGCGCCCGCGGCGGCGCGCGGACCGAAGGCAACCGCATCGATTTCCATGCGTTCCTCGGCGACAATTATGATGTGCTGGTGGCCCTTAGGCGTGACCTTGAAAAGGTTCCCTCGGTGGTGCCCATGAACCAGTTCAACCGCAATGAACAGCTGGCCTACTGGCTCAACCTATATAACCTCACGGTGATCACCCAGATCGCTGGCATTTTCCCCGAAACCAACCTCCAGAAATATTATCCCGAGCTTTGGGACGAAAAGGTACTGACGGTTGCGGGCATGCCGCTTTCGCTCAACGACATCCACCACAAGATCCTGATCCCGAAATATCGCGACCCGCTCATTATGTACGGCCTGTTCCAGGGTGTGATCGGCGGGCCCAACATCCGCGATGAAGCCTATACCGGCTTCAGCGTGGGGAGCCAGCTGAAGGCCAATGCCCGCGAATTTGTCAATTC
>JBNKYQ010000312.1:0-3036 GCA_050300975.1 Kordiimonas sp. | reverse complement strand
GGCCGAAACCGTGTGGTCAGACCCCGCCAGGAAGAACTTCGCTGAGTTCGCGTTGCGCCTTGCGCCCCATATGGACCGACTGAAAGCCTTGGGTGTCCGCCCGGCGGACAGCGCCTTCGTACCCCAATTTGAAGTGGCGAAAGGCGAGGGCGGCGCGCGCACCGTGACGCTTTCAAGCCAAACGGGCGTCGGCGGATTCCGCTTCACCCTTGATGGCAGCGAACCTACGGCCGCAGCGGCTCTTTACGAAGGACCGATTGTCGCATCCGCAGGCCAGACTGTGAAAGCTGCTGCCTTCTGGCAAGGCCAGGCGCTTTCCGGCGTGCGCAGCCGCGCGCTGGATGACGTGAGCCTGTCTGAGCGCACGAGCGACGAGCTGGCGCTGTGCTCCAAATGGCTGACCATCAAACTGGATGACGACTTCCCGCGCGACGGTGACCGCGCCGCCATGATGGTGGATATCATCGAGCCCTGCTGGGTCTATGACGCCCCTGATATGGCGGGTGTGACAGGTATTGAGGTGGCCGTCGGCAACCTGCCGTATAACTTCCAGATCGGTGACCAGATCAACGACGTGAAGCTGGTTAAGCCCGAAACAGAGGTGGGCGAGGTTGTCGTCTACAAGAACAGCTGCGACGCGGCGGATGAGGTTGCGCGCCTCCCGCTCGCGCCCGCTGCGGAAAGCTTCGGCATCACCACGCTCACGGCCCCGCTTGCGGGCGTGTCGGATGCCGCGTCGCTCTGTTTCCGAATCGCCGCCCCGCATTATGAGCCCATCTGGGCCATTGACAGGGTGCGATTGACCGGGAATTGATGGCCCACACATCAAATAGAGGAAGCCACCCCCTTTGGGTGGCTTTTTTCTTGGGCCTTCGGGGCTTGGCGCTTATAGAAAAGCCAGTTTTTGACTTGAAGGATACTGCCATGAGTGAATTGCCACCCTGCCCGAAATGCAACAGCCCCTATGCCTATGAAGACGGCGCGTTGCTGATTTGCCCCGAATGCGCCCACGAATGGACGCCAGGCGCGGAAGCCGCGGGCGATGACGACGCGCTGGTGATCCGCGACAGCGTTGGCAACATCCTGGCTGACGGCGACGACGTGACGGTGATCAAGGACCTGAAAGTCAAGGGATCGTCATCGGTCGTCAAAGTGGGCACCAAAGTGAAGGGCATTCGCCTTGTGGGCGGTGATCATGACATCGACTGCAAGATCCCCGGCATTGGCGCCATGGGCCTGAAGTCCGAGTTCGTGAAGAAGAGCTAAAAGCCCTCTCGCTATCCCAAATGAAAAGGCCGCAGCAGATGCCGCGGCCTTTCGTGTTTAGGGAAATGAAGTAATCTTTCCCGCTGTCGTCTCGTTACCAGCTGCGCATCTTGTGGCCCTTGAGGGCGTAGAACAGGATGTAGAGATAACAGGGCAGGCCGATCCAGTAGGCCGCCTGCATGTCGCCCATGCTGTGCGCGAACTTGCCGAACGCCAGCGGCAATGCCGCACCGCCTGCAATCCCCATGATCAGAAGCGCTGAGCCCTGCGCCGTGAACTTGCCTAGACCCTCAAGCGCCAGCGGCCAAAGCGCTGGCCACACCAGCGCGTGGGCAAGCCCCATCAGTGCCACGAACATCACCGCGTTTGGAACTGTTGGAACGCCCGCCCAGCCGATCAGGATATCGGCGATGGCGGTCGATTCCGCCGAACTGAACACCACGCCGAGGATGCACAGGGTGCCCGCGATGGCAGAGCCCAGAAGCGCCTGTTGCTGGCTGATGAATTTCGGAATGCAGGTCACGCCGATGATGTAGCCGATCACCATACACACCATGGTATAGCTGGTGAGGCTGGCGAAATTCTTGACGCCGATCTCGCTGCCGAACAGGCCGATGGTGTCGCCTGCGATCACCTCCACGCCCACATAGGCAAAGAGGCCCACGGCGCCGAGCACCACCTGCGGGAAATGCAGGATGGTGGTTTTGCCGTCGCCCCCGTCTGTGGCTTCTTCCTCGGGCTCGATATGCGGCAGGTTCGAGAATTTGACGAGGCCGATCAGTGCCGTCAGCCCCACAGCCATATAGATGTAGGGCATCACCAGTTTGTCGGCCAGCGCCTGTTTCTGCGCGTTGGTGACGATCTCGGAGGCGTCGCCGAAGTCCGACAGCACAAGGGCTGTGAACACAATCGGTGCCACAACGCCCGCGCCTTTGTTGATCAGCCCCATGATGGAAATGCGCATGGCCGCGCTTTCCTTTGGCCCCACCATCACAACATAGGGGTTCGAGGCTGTCTGAAGGATCGTGAGGCCCGTCCCCAGCACGAAAAGCCCGATCAGGAAAAACAGGTAATAGCTGGTCTTGGCCGCCGGGATGAAAAGCAGCACGCCCACCACCATAATGGCAAGCCCCAGCGCCATGCCGTTCCGGTAGCCTGTTTTCTCCAGCACCTTGGCCATCGGGTAGGCCATCACCGTATAGGCAATATAGAAGGCGAAGGTGACAAACAGCGCCTGAAACTCATTGAGGTCACAGATGATCTTGAGGAACGGGATCAGCGACCCGTTCAGCCAGGTCACAAACCCGAAAATAAAGAACAGCAGGCCGATGATGATCATCGGTATCAGGCTGCTGCGCGCCCCGCCCGCCGGCATTGTTGTATCCACCATTTTTTCCTCCAACTTATCCCTTACGGGCGGGGCTGTGATAGCGCACGCCCTTGATCCAGACCTCTGTGACCTGGTCTTCCCCATCCAGCACGCATAGGTCGGCCCTCATGCCTGAGCGGATGTCCCCTATCTCTTGCCCAAGCCCCAGAAAGCGGGCCGGGCTTCTTGACGCCATGCGAACGGCGGTATCCAGCGGCACGCCCATGAGGCTGACCGCATTCCTCACGGCAGACGCCATGTCGAGGTCAGACCCCGCCAGCGTGCCGTCAGGCCCCGTGCAGCGACCGTTCTCGACTGTGATCGGAACGCCCTGCAGGGTGAAATTTTTCTGTGCCGCGCCCACGCTTGGCATGGCGTCGGTGACCAGCATCAGCTGGTCG
>JBNKYQ010000311.1:0-3056 GCA_050300975.1 Kordiimonas sp. | reverse complement strand
ACTACTAAGTTTTAGTCGAAGTTTTTATAATAAGCCGGGCATTGCCCGGCTTTTTTATGGCCTACAGCCAGCGGCGCACGCGCGCCTTGTAGGCTTCAAACGCGTTGCCGAACTCGCGTGTGAGGAAGTCTTCTTCCGCCCGGATGATCAGGCTGATGAAAACCCATGTCAGCACAAGGCTTGTGATGGTCAACGGCCCGGGTGCCACGACCACGGCGCCCAGCACAAACAGCATGATGCCAACGTAAATCGGGTTGCGGGAGAACTGGTATAGCCCGCCGGTGATCAGCGGCTGGTCAGCCTCCAGCTTGTCCGGTAGGCCGATGCGCCAGCTGCGGCCCATGTCCACCTGGCTGACGACAGCAATCAGGATGCCGACAGCCATCAGCACAACGCCCCAATGGCCATAGGCGTGGGCCTGCATCATCACTTGGGTGTCAAGTGATGGCCAGAAGGGGCGGGCGATCAGATACAGGTCCAGGACCACGGCGGTTACCCCGGCGCACAGCTCAACCGGGCTGCGCTTTCGCCCCAGCACGGCCAGCACGCTGACACCAGCTGTCTGGCGCAGGTAAAGAATGCGGGCAAAGCCCCAGAAAAGGGCCAGCCCGATCAGGACGGGCGGGCCATATTGGCTGATGGTGAAGCTGCTTGGCATGATAAATCTCCGCTGCCGGAATTCCTTGAGTCGCACCAAGCATAAAGGTTGGAGTCACTACAGGCTCAAGCGTTTATTCATCTTGCTGTGACGCGACCTCGTCAGCCATGGCTTCCCGGGCGGCGATATCGGCGGAGATGGCCTGGAAAGCGGTGACGATCATGTCTTTCTGCGCCTTGTTGGCCGGGTCGTTGAAACCCTTGTTGGCGCTGGTTTTCGTGATCACCACGCCGGTCGTTGGGTCTATATAGATGAACTGGTGATAGATGCCTGCGGCGAAAAAGTCGCCGTGCGGGTTCGTTGGTATCCACCACTGATAGCCATACCCGAACGAGGTTTCAGACGCCGGGTTGTCCGCACCCGGCATCAGGTGCGGGGCCTCTGGCGTCACGGATGCCTTCACCCATTCCGCGGGCACGATCTGCTCCTCACCCACGCGGCCCTCGTGCAGGTAAAGGTGGCCCATGCGCGCCATGTCGCGGAGGCTCGCCTGCAGGCCGCCCATGGCCACTTCCATGCCTTCGCCGTCGATCAGGAAATAGGCGTCCTGTTCCATGCCCACGGGCTTCCAGATTTTTTCCTCCAGCAGCTGCGTGATGGTCTGCCCCGTGACGCGCTTCAGCACCATGCCCAGCACATGGGTGTTGACGCTGACATAGTCATTATAGGTGCCGGGCTCACGGTCCCGCACAAGGCTGGTAGCATACTTATCCAGGCTGCCGCCGGTGCCGATTACCATGGACATCTTGTTCACGTCTGATGTCAGGTCGCCATAATCTTCGGTGAAGCGGATGCCGGTGGACATGGTCAGCACATGTCTGAGCGTCACGCCGTCATAGCCCGTGTCCTTGAATTCGGGCAGATACTTGGTGACCGGGTCGTCGATGCTGTCGATCAAGCCGTCATGTATTGCGATGCCGAAGAGGGCCGAGATGAAGCTTTTGGTCACGGAAAACTGGATGTGCCGATCTTCCGCCGTCTCGCCCTGGTAATATTCCTCAAAGAGGATCGTACCGTCCTTGGCAACCAGAAGGCCCGTGGTGCCTGTTTCCACCATCAGCTCCTTGATTGAGCGTTCCTCGCCGCCGTAGACATATGTGTCCGTGATGGGCTGGGGGTCATAGGCGAAGGGTGATGGCGTGCCGGAGGCGTGCACAGTTGTGGTTTCGAAAAACTCGCGGGTGTTGCGGTAGTTTTCGGTGATGTGCTCCACATCATAATAACTTGCCATGCGGTAGAAGGCCTGCCCCTTGTTTATGGCATAATAGCCGAGCGGCACAAGAATGACGATGAGAACGGCCCAGAAGCCGCGCTTTTTGAAAATAGACATGTTCCCTCCCAAGAACCCCAAAGACACCAATACTGATATTTTTATCAGTTATACCTGAAGCGTGGGCAAAAGCCGCCTCTAAAATATTTAGGCGGCCGCGGTTGCCATATGCAGTCAGGCAGATGCGTTCAGCTTGATGATGTCCCAGTAACCTGTGCGGATTTCCATCTCGTCGCCAAAGCCGCGTTCAAGCATCAGCCTATGGACTTCCCGGAGCCGCCAGCAGGGCACGAACGGCAGCATGTGATGCTCGATATGGTAGTTGACGAAATAGGGCGCGAAGGTCAGGCGCTCGATAGGGTTTGCGATCGTGGTTCGACTATTTTTTAGCGGGTTTTCCAGGTCTTCCATGGTGGCGTGTTCGGCGATGTTGCGTACCCGCAGGAACAGCTGCTGGGTGGTCATCAGCGGCAATAGCCAGCACAGAAGGAACAGGTCCATCCGGCCCGCCAGCGCAAAGCCGGTGATGGCGAGCGCGTAAAAGATAATCGGCCCCGTGTAGAAGGCTTTCAGGCGGTTCCAGCGGCCCGGCTCTTCACCCCAGACATAGCGAAAGATACCCAACTGTGTGCGCACAAACACAATACCCAGAAGGTCGCGCGCAATCTTGCGGGCCATGCTGGACTTGGACACGGGGAAGGGCGTGTAAAGATAGTTTTCCGGGTCGGCGTCTGTGCGGGTGAAACGGTGGTGCGCCATGTGGCGCTTCCGGTAGGTGTTCATGCTCAGGATCATGGGCCAGGCGGCCAGTGCCTGCGTCAGCCGTTCATTCAGCCAGCGCGTCTTGAAGAGCATGCCGTGACTGCCTTCATGCATCAGGATCGCGAGCCCAAGCTGGCGGCTGCCGACAATGATCAGGCACAACACCAGGGTGGCGGGGTTCGGGAACAGGGCATAGAGCGCGGTGCCGCCGACAATCAGCCCCCAGCAGTGAAAGAGCAGCCAGAAGCCCATAAGATCCGACCGCTGCCGAAGCCGGTGCGATTCCTCTTTCGTCAGAATATCCGACGGTTTGATGCTGTTCCACTGTGTCGACATGCGTGTCCCCCGACCGGTCTTGTCGTCTTT
>JBNKYQ010000310.1:0-3099 GCA_050300975.1 Kordiimonas sp. | reverse complement strand
ACCCAGGTCAGAAATACGTTTGAAAGCCATTTTCAAATGCTCCGAATGTAAATCACTTAAGACAAAAAAGGGCGACCGAAAGGGCCGCCCTCTATTTGATTAACCGTGCGGGGCCTTAACCCAGCTTCGCCATCGCAACCGCGGTGTCGGACATGCGGTTGGAGAAGCCCCATTCGTTGTCGTACCAGGTCAGGATACGAACGAATTTGCCGTCGATAACCTTGGTCTGGCTGCTGTCGAACGTGGAGCTGTTCGGGTTGTGGTTGAAGTCGATGGAAACCGCAGGCATGTCTTCATAGCCAAGAACGCCCTTCAGTTCACCTTCAGCCGCCGCTTTGATCGCAGCGTTGATTTCTTCGGCAGTGGTCTCACGGCCTGCATCAAATTTCAGGTCAACCATGGATACGTTCGGCGTTGGAACGCGAACGGCGGAACCGTCAAGCTTGCCTGCGAGCTCTGGCAGCACCAGGCCAACAGCTTTCGCAGCACCCGTCGAGGTCGGGATCATGGAAAGCGCAGCAGCACGCGCGCGGCGTGGGTCAGAGTGCATCGTGTCCAGAACCGGCTGGTCGCCGGTGTAGGCGTGAACCGTGGTCATGTAACCACGCTCGATGCCCACGAGGTCATTGAGGACCTTCGCAACAGGCGACAGACAGTTGGTGGTGCAGGACGCGTTCGATACGATCTTGTCGTCAGCTGTCAGCGTCTTGTCGTTCACGCCATATACGATGGTCTTGTCAGCGTTCGCGCCAGGCGCGGAAATCAGAACCTTTTTGGCACCTGCCGTGAGGTGCATTGCTGCTTTTTCGCGCGCGGTGAAAATGCCGGTGCATTCCATGGCAACGTCAACCTCGAGCTCACCCCATGGCAGCTCTTCCGGGTTGCGGATGGCGGTCACGCGGATGCGGTCACCGTTTACCACGATGCTGTCGCCGTCAACGGCTACGTCGCCCGGGAATGGGCCGTGCACGCTGTCGCGCTTCAGAAGGTAGGCGTTCATTTCAACGTCGCCGAGGTCGTTGATGCCAACTACTTTAATATCGGTACGGCCGCTTTCGTAGATTGCGCGCAGTACGTTACGGCCGATGCGGCCAAAGCCATTAATGGAAACACGAACAGTCATCCGTCAGGTCCTCCAAAGGGTCAAAGGTATGGTGGGCTAAAATTTGCCTCTGTTTAAAGCTTCTCGCGTACCGCTGCAACCAGCGCGTCCGACGTGATGCCAAAATATTTGTAAAGCTCTTCAGCGGGCGCGGACGCACCGAAGCTGTCCATGCCGATGGTCACGCCGTCAAGGCCAGTGTATTTCGACCAGCCGTAGGTCGAACCAGCCTCAATAGAACCGCGCACGGTGCCTTCCGGCAGAACGGAAGCCTTGTAGGCTGCGTCCTGCGCGTCAAATAGTTCTGCGCACGGCATGGAAACAACGCGGGTCGGAACGCCGTCAGCTTCCAGAACTTCGCGGGCTGCTGCCGCCAGCTCAACTTCGGAACCGGTGCCGATCAGTACAACCTTTGGCGCGCCGCCAGTTGCTTCATGCAGGATGTAACCACCCTTGGCGCAAAGGTTCTCTTCCGTGTGCTCAAGGCGTTGCTGGATCGTGTTCTGGCGCGTCAGCGACAGAATGGATGGCGTTTCCTTGGCTTCAAGCGCAAGCGCCCAGCACTCAGCGGTTTCAACAGCGTCACATGGGCGGAATACATTCAGGTTCGGCATGGCGCGCAGGGACGCCAGATGCTCCACCGGCTGGTGGGTCGGGCCGTCTTCGCCAAGGCCGATGCTGTCGTGCGTCATCACATAGATGGCGCGCTGCTTCATCAGGGCCGCAAGGCGGATCGCCGGGCGGGCGTAATCCGTGAACACCATGAAGGTGCCGCCGTATGGGATGTGCTGGCTATAAAGCGCGATACCGTTCATGGCGGCGCACATTTCAAACTCGCGGATGCCGTAATACATATAGCGGCCACCGAAGTCGTCAGCCTGGATCGGCGCGGTCTGGCTGGTTTTCGTCAGGTTAGAGCCCGTCAGGTCAGCGGAGCCGCCGATGGTTTCAGGCACAACGCCGTTGATAACCTCAAGCGCCATCTGGCTTGCCTTACGGGTCGCAACCTTCACAGGCTCAGCCGCCAACTTGGCTTTATAATCATTGATCGCAGCCGAGAAGCCCTTTGGCAGGTCTTTGTTGAGGCGACGCTCAAAGTCTTCTTTCACAAAGCCATCAAGCGTTTCGAACTTGGCCTTCCAGTCAGCGGAGAGGGAAGCGCCGGCCGCGCCAACAGCGCGCCATGCGCTCAGCACATCTTCAGGCACTTCAAACGGCGCTGCGTCCCAGCCCAGGAATTCGCGGGCTGCTTTGATCTCGTCGTCACCCAGCGGTGCACCGTGCGTTGCGGACGTGCCTTGCTTGTTTGGGGCGCCGTAACCGATAGTGGTGCGGCAAGCGATCAGGGAAGGCTGGTCAGCGCGCTGCGCTTCGGCAATCGCGGCTTCAATGGCTTCCATGTCGTGGCCATCAACGGCCTGCACATGCCAGCCAGCTGCTTCAAACCGCATGGCCTGGTCTTCGCTGGTGGACAGGTCAGTCGAGCCATCGATGGAGATGGAATTGTCGTCCCACAGCACGATCATCTTGGAAAGCTTCAGGTGGCCCGCAAGCGAGATGGCTTCCTGGGAAACGCCTTCCATCAGGCAGCCGTCGCCGGCCAGCACATAAGTGAAGTGGTCGGTGATGTCGTCGCCATATTCCTTGTTCGACAGGCGCTCTGCGATTGCCATGCCAACGGATGTAGCGAGGCCCTGGCCCAGCGGGCCGGTGGTGGTTTCAACGCCTGGGCATTCACCGAACTCAGGGTGACCAGCGGTTGGGCTATGCAGCTGGCGGAAGTTCTTGATGTCTTCCATTGTTGGATGCTCATAGCCCGTCAGGTGCAAGAGCGAGTAGATCAGCATCGAGCCGTGGCCAGCCGACAGCACGAAGCGGTCGCGGTTTGGCCAGGTAGGCCACTTGGGGTCGAAACGCATGAATTTCGAGAACAGCACAGTCGCTACGTCAGCCATGCCCATCGGCATACCGGGGTGGCCTGAATTGGCTTTCTGGAT
>JBNKYQ010000309.1:0-3133 GCA_050300975.1 Kordiimonas sp. | reverse complement strand
TGAGCTGTTCGTGCGGCGCACGGGAGATACCCTGACCGGCAAGCCTATGAAAGGCACTGCCCCGCGGGGCCTGACGCTGGATAGCGACGAGGCGGTCGCGACCCACCTGAAAGCCGACGAGAAATCCCGCGCCGAAAACCTGATGATCGTGGACCTGATCCGAAATGACCTCAGCCGCATCAGCCGCCCCGGCAGCGTGAAGGTGACAAGCCTGTTTGAAACCGAACGCTACCCCACGCTGTGGCAGATGACATCAACCATCGAGGCCGAGGCAAGCGAGGCCCTGACACCTTCGGCCCTGCTGGCGGCCTTGTTCCCGTGCGGATCGGTGACCGGGGCGCCCAAGGTAAGGGCGATGGAGATTATCGCCGAACTGGAGGGTGCGCCGCGCGGTGTTTACTGCGGTGCCATCGGCCATTTCAGTCCAGCAGCCGACGGGCAGATCGACTGGTCCCTCAATGTTCCGATCCGGACGCTGGCGTTTGGCCCAGACGGCACGGGCCGCCTGAGCGTGGGCAGCGGAGTGGTAGCCGACAGCAACCCGTCGGGCGAATATGAAGAATGCCTGCTGAAGGCGCGCTTCACCCGCACCGAAGCCCCAAAGGCCAACGACTTCTCGTTGATCGAAACCATCAGGCTCGATCAGGACGGCAGCTTCGCCCTTCTGGATGCGCATCTGGCCCGGCTTGAGGCCAGCGCCAGCTATTTCGATTTCGCCTTCGACCGTGAGGCTGTCGTGGCCATGCTCCATGAGCACCGCGAGGCATTCCTGCGGCTCACCGGGCCGCGCCGGGTGCGGCTGTTGCTGGCGCACACTGGCGCCATAACCGTAACCAGCACTGAGCTGACGCCCCAGGCGCAGGCCGGGCGGGTGTGCCTGGCCAAAGCGCCCGTTCGGTCGGACGATGTTTTCCTCTATCACAAGACCACGAACCGAACGCTGTATGACGGCGCCTTCGCCAAGGCCTTTAACGCGGGCTATGATGACATCCTGTTCTTCAACGAACGCGGCGAGCTGACCGAAGGCGCCATCAGCAATGTCTTTATAATAAAGAACGGCCAATGGATGACCCCGAAGCAAGGCTGTGGACTTCTGGCCGGCACCCTGCGGCAATCCCTGCTGGCCGACAAAAGCCTGCAGATGTCAGAGCAGGTGATTCGTCTTGAAGACCTGCTTGCGGCCGATGAAATCCATATCGGCAACAGCGTGCGGGGCCTCCGGCGGGTCAGCCTTGCCGATGAGACGATCTAGCCCACCTAACTCCCTGCGAGTCACCGCGAATTTGTCGTCATTTGGCATCTTCACATTCCGAATCACCCTCGCCCAGAGATTGTCAGACGCGCGTTCGGGCAGAAAATTTACCCTGAATTTGGAATAAAATTACCCTGCGTTTGGATCAATTCGTCAGCACCTGTTAACCCGATTTTTAGAACTCTTCCCTATCATGATGCCCTGTCGACACCAGTCGGCAGCGAGAGGTAAGTGCTTAGTTAAGGGTGTGCAGTATGCGTTCAACATCATGTGTTACTCCCCAGGGCAGTGCGAGCGAATTCGACACAGGTCACATTTCGGAAGACAGCCGAATGTTGGCCGATCGCTTGTCCAGTCATATGGGAATTGAACATGCAATTCAGGTATCTACCGAGAATCAGTGGCACGGCGTTGTCGCGGCGCTGATGGAATTGCGGCATAAAAATACCACCCGTTCCTGAAACAATCTAAACCATGGTTTGGGGCTTTCTCACCCCAGCCCACCAAAGTCCAATTGTCTCCATCCTATCTTCAACGACGAGCGCGTATCCGTGCTAAACAATTGACTTTGTGTGCTATTGGTTATATTATTACATACTAGTTTAGTCTATTCAGCCAAGGGATTGGACGCAGTAAAATTATATGCTTGACGTGATTCTGATACGAAAAGTGAAATTTTTGCTTGGAATCACAGAAGATTCTTGGATGATAGGCTCCGAGCCGGACCGCCCGTCTCATCTCCACTCTCAGAGACGGAAGTTTCTGGGGGCGGAGAAAATCATAATAAATCGTCCTCCTGCCTCCCCGAGGTCGGAACCTAGACGGCGAGACAATGAGATTAGAAGCGGAGCAAATCCGTGTGGTGGTCGGCACAATTGGGAGAGGTACGGGAAAGCCTTTTGATACGACACTTTGACTGAACGGGCTCTTGGGTCCGGGACTATGCATAGCTGTCGGCTTGCTCCCAATTTTTGAAAGGGTAAAGGTTAGGAGCCTTCGGGCACCTTTTCTTTGCAAGGTTTAATCCGCTGCTGGCGGCCTCGGTTTCCGAGGAGGCTGGTAGCTTTGTTAAAACCCATGTGGGCAGAAAATGGATAAGGCTAAAGTGAAACGTATAGCTGTCTCGACGGCTGCGGTTGCCTCGATCCTTCTGGGTGCAACTGTTGCTAACGCACAAGATGCACGCCTGAAGTCGATCGTAGACGAGGTAAACCAGGCCAACAAAATCGCACAAGCGTCCCAGGCTTCTATTGATAAAACAGCCGACGCTACTTCCAAACTTTACACGGAGTTCAAAACGGTTCTGAAGACCAATGCTGGTCTGCGGGCGTACAACGCTCAACAGCGCCGCGTGATCGCCAAGCAGGAAGAAGAAATCGAGAAAATCAAACGCTCCATCGGGCAGATTGACGAGATCAAGCGTCAGGTGATTCCGCTGATGGAAGACATGGTTAAAGACCTGTCTGAGTTCGTTGAACTGGACATGCCGTTCCAGATCGATGAGCGCCGCGAGCGTCTCGCCAACCTGACTGACGTGATCGATGATCCGAACGTAAGCGACCCTGAGCGCTTCCGCGTGATCCTTGAAGCCTACAAGGCTGAGGTTCAGTACGGTCGTTCAATCAACGCCTACGAGGACACTCTCGAAGATGGTCGCAGCGTGAACTTCGTTCGCGTGGGCCGTGTTGCATTCTACTACCAGACTAAAGACGGTAAAGAGACTGCAGCTTGGGACCAGAACAGCCGCTCTTGGGTTCCACTGGGTGACGAATTCGGCACGCCAGTTAAGCAACTCATCCGCATGGCTCGCAGCCAGATGCCAATTGACGTGCTGACGCTGCCTGTCAAAGCACCGGCTCAGTAAGGGGAGTAATAACAATG
>JBNKYQ010000308.1:0-3140 GCA_050300975.1 Kordiimonas sp. | reverse complement strand
AATGCTTAAGGCGGAGGGCCTTAAGACGGCGCTTCAAGGCACGGCGGCCATGAATTTCACTTTCAGCGGTCAAGGCGAAAGCCTGGATGCTGTGCTGAAGGGCCTGAAGGGAAGGGGTGATATCAAGGGGCAGGCCGGAAGCCTGAACTTCCTGAGCGTGCCAACACTGGTGCGTGAAATGGGCAGTGCCCCATCCGCGACAGCCTTCCTGGGCTCTGTTGGCCAGTTGCTTCGTGAGGGCAGCACCAGCTTCAGCAGTCTTGAGGCGCGCTTCACACTTGATGCCGGCACAATGCTGCTGGAGGAGCTTTCCGCGGCGGGCGGCTGGGGCCAGTTGGGCCTTGATGGCCAGATCAACCTGCGGAACTCATTCCTGAACCTGAAGGGCGCGCTGGCGCTGACCACGCCGCCAGACACGCCGGCGATCCCAGTTGAATACTCCGGCTCCCTCGACAATCCGACCGCATCCTGGGCAAGCCGCGCGCTGGAGCGCTTCGTGATTGCGGGGATCGAGCGCCGCCTGCGTAGCAGCCTGGCGAAGGACCTGGATAAAATCCAGGGCGATCAGGCGGCGACCAATCCAGGTGCCGAGGTGTTTTCCCGCGCGTTTGACCTGCTTGGTCGCCTGAAAGCTAAGCAGGAAGCGCAAAAGAAAAAGGCAGAGGAAGGGGCTACTGAGCCTTCTCAAGGGACTGAAGAACAAAGGCCCTGAGCGCACCGGAAAGCGACCCGCTTCGGGCTTCATCGATCAGGCGGACCAGTTCATTCATCGAAAGGTCCTGCTCTTTGGCCAGGCACCGGAGGTGCCGCCAGAAGCCCTTTTCAAGCGAAATAGACGTCCGGTGACCGGCAATGGTCACGGAGTGTTTTTCCAATTTTGCATCATCAAGATTGAGCATGGGCTGATCATGCACTGGTTTGCGCGTGGGTCAAGAAGTGTTGCGTGCCTTCAGGGCGCTGATGATCTCGCCGTGCAGTTTTGCGGTGATGGGATAGAAGAAAATCAACAGCCCGGAGCCGAGGAGGGCGGCGATGGGGATCAGGGTGAAAATATGCCTGATGCCGTCAGCTGTCTCATCTGTCAGCACACTGTCAGCCTGATAGCCCACGTGCTTGAGCAGAAGACCCAGGGCGAAAGCCGACAAGCCAATCGACACCTTCTGGAAGGACGACGCCACACCAATGAGCAGGCTTTCGTTCTGCACCATGCTTTTAAATTCACCATATTCGATGGTGTCAGGCAGCATGCTCCAGAAGATCACCGCATAGCTGCTGAGGCCCAGCGTGACGACAACCATGGCGCCAAGGGCGGTGACCGGATTGCTGCCAAGTCCGCTATAGAGGAGCGCAAGGCCGATGCTGGCGATCACGCTGCCGGCAAGCCAGGCGTTGCGCTTGCCAATCTTGAGCGCGACATAGGCCCAGAAGGGGATGCAGAAAAGCCCGGCGCCGGACATGATAATGATGGCCGTATTGCCGGGTGCGCGGTCGCCCACCTGGCTCTCGAAGAAATAGAGCACGCTCTGGCCGACAATGGTGGTGGCGACAGTGACCAGCATGATGCCGCCCACCAGCAACAGGAACGGGCCATTCTGCAGAATTGCAGACAGGCTCTCGCCGATGGCGCTTGGGTGTCGGTCGGGCAGGTCTTCCTGAACCGTGGTACGGGTGGAGGCAAAACAGATAACCAGGACCACGACCCCAACCAGACCGGCGCAATAGCCCATAATCGAGAAAGCGCGGTCATCCGGCAGGCTGTGCTGCAGCCATTTGGCGAAGGAAGCGATCGAGACACCGCCCAGGAAGCCGCAATACATGCGGATGGCGGCCAGCCGGGTCCGGCCATCAGAGTCTCTCGTGACCCGAGCGCTAAGCGCCGAATAGGGAATGGAGACGATGGTATAGGCCGTGCGGAACACTAGAAGTGTACCTAGAATAGTGGCCGCCTGCCAGAAACTGTCCGATAGATGGATCGGGGAGAACAGCAGGGCGAATGACAGCCCAAGCGGTAAAGCGCCGAATAGGAGATAAGGCCGGTAAGGCCCCCAGCGGCCTTTGGTGCGTTCGGCGATCAACCCCATGATGGGGTCGGAGCACGCGTCCCAGATCATGCCAATGAGGAAGATTGTCCCAACCACGTCCGGCTGAACGCCGACAACGTCGGTATAGAAGAAGAAAAGATAGAAGCCCACGCTTTGCCAGAACAGGTTGAGGGCAAAGTCCCCCGACCCGTATCCTAGGAAGGATTTCCACTCAGATTTGTCAGCTTTCTGGCTCAATACCGACCCCTGCGTGCACCGTGTCAATGGCGCCGAACTCCGGTTAAGTATCTGACAGCGCTATCATAATTACGTGACAGTCGCAATAGCCACGCTATAGTGTTATGGAGGTTTTGTCGAGCGCCGCAGGAGTGTTGAAGTGGATGATTTAAAGGGAAAAAACGCGACCATCAGTGATGTCGCCCGGCTTGCCGGCGTGTCGATGAAAACCGTTTCCCGCGTTCTCAACAATGAAAAATATGTCTCGAAGGACAAGAAGGAAAAGGTGCTGGCCGTTGCGGCCGAGCTGAATTACCGGCCGTCCCTGCAGGCCCGGGGTTTGGCGGGCAACCGGTCCTATATGATCGGTCTTTTTGTCGATGACCCGAGCGGCGACTATATTTCCAAGGTTCAGCGCGGCATCCTGCGCCGGTGCGAAGAAGCCGGCTGCTATCTGGTGGTCGATGTGCTCAGGGAGCGCGGCAATGACGCCAAGCTGCGGCAAATCCTGAACAGCATCCGCTTTGATGGTGTGGTGCTGTCGTCGCCCGTGTGCGATGACGTGGCGGTTCTGGATGCGCTTCGGGAACGCAAGGTGCCGACTGTGCGTATTGGCCCTGGCGTTGACGCTTCGGACATGGCCCAGATTGAAATCGATGATTACAAGGCCGCGTTTGACGCCACTGAATATCTGATCAAGCAGGGCCACACGCGTATCGGCTTTATCAAGGGTGACCCCAATCACGGTTGTTCTCTTGACCGGGAGCAGGGCTATTCAAAGGCCATGCGGGCGCACGGCTTAGCAGTCAGTAACGACCTCGTCGCCCCCGGCATGTTCTCCTACGACAGCGGCTACGTCGCAGCCGAAGCGCTGCTGAAGCG
>JBNKYQ010000307.1:0-3154 GCA_050300975.1 Kordiimonas sp. | reverse complement strand
TGACACGGGATCAAGATCGGGATCGGGTTGCGGCCACAGGCCGTGCCCACAGCCTGTGCGGCTGAGCCGATCTCAGCTGCCAGGTCGCCATAGGTGCGGGTTTCACCATAGGGTATTTCCCGCATGGCTTTCCAGACTTGTTCCTGGTGCTTGGTTCCCATGGGCACAAGCGGCAGGTCGAAGGTCGTCAGGTCGCCATCGAAATAGGCGTTGAGCTGGCGCTTGGCTTCAACAAGCAGCGGCGACGGTTCCTGGAATGGACTCCAGCCCCAGTCGAGCGAGACAATGGCCCCGTCGAATTCCGTGATGGTGATATCGATCACCGGCGTGTGCATTGAGAGTTGCGACATGGATTGGCTCTCTATATTGATTAGGTCATTGCTATTGTGTGCAAGGCGAAGGCGCAAGCGAATTACGCCGAACTGATACGAAAGACCTGATCTGTGGGCCAAAATACCCAAAAGTATCCAGAGACAATCTTCGCGCTATCATCGGGCGCCGGCACGGCGGGTGTTGCCGTTGTGCGGCTTTCTGGTGATCGGGCTTTCGTGGCGCTTGAAGCCTTGTCTGGAAAGCCGGTTCCCGAAGCCCGCTATGCGGCGCTTCGTCTGCTGACGAACGAGGAGGGCGCGCGGCTTGACCAGGCGCTGGTGATTGCCTTCAAGGGCCCTGCCAGTTTCACGGGCGAAGATGTGGTGGAGCTGCATCTTCATGGTGGCCGCGCGGTGGTCGCCGGTGTTCTTGAAGCGCTTGACCGCATCGATGGCCTTCGTCCCGCCGAGCCGGGCGAGTTTTCGCGCCGGGCGTTTGATAACCAGAAGCTCGACCTCACCGAAGCAGAGGGCCTCAACGATTTGATCCATGCCCAGACGGCCGCCCAGCGCGAGCAGGCGCTCAGGCAGATGGATGGGGCACTGCGTGATCTCTATGAAGATTGGCGCGGTCGACTGGTGGCCCATTTGGCGCATCTGGAAGCCGATATCGATTTCCCGGACGAAGACCTGCCTGAAGGCGTAGCGGGCGCTGTCAGGCCGAATATCTTGTCTCTGAAGCAAGAGATAACACAACATCTTGTGGATGGACGACGCGGAGAGGCGCTCAGGGAGGGATTTCGCATCGTTATCATGGGCGAACCCAACGCGGGCAAGTCTACGCTGTTGAATTCACTGGCAAAATCCGACGTGGCCATCGTCTCTGACGAAGAAGGCACCACCCGGGATGTCATCGAAATTCAGCTGGACCTGGGCGGCTATCCGGTGCGGCTGATCGATACGGCCGGGGTGCGGGAAAGCCAGGGTGCGATCGAGCAGGAAGGCATTCGCCGCGCGCTGGCCCGTGCTGAAGAGGCCGATCTCCGCCTCGTGCTTATTCGCGCGGACGACTGGCCGGTCATCCCGAAATCGATGGAACGCTGGCTCGACGAGAGGGCCATGTTGGTGATTACCCAGACGGACCGGACCGACATGTTTCACGTGAAACATGACAAGCTGCCCGGCCTGCCGGATGTGAAGGTTGCCGATGTCGCTTATGTTTCCGCGAAAACCGATGTGGGCCTCCGCGACCTGTTTGATCATCTGGAAGCGCATGTGCGCGAGGCCATGGCGCCCAGGGAAGTGCCGTCGCTCACCCGCGTGCGTCATCGCCGGGCACTCGAGGAAGCCGTCGATCATCTCGACCGGTTTGATCAGAACGCGGGGCTGGACGCCGTTCTTGCAGCGGAAGATGTGCGCATGGCGGCGCGCTCGCTTGGGCGCATCACAGGTCGAGTCGGTGTTGAAGATATCCTTGATGTCATCTTCTCGGACTTCTGCATCGGAAAATAGGCCGCGCCTGTATCCATGTTTCACGTGAAACATCGGTGTGGTAGAAACCAGCGGCACGCACTTAACTTTGACTTAAAAATCATTCGCTAGTATAGAAGCCACCAAGTGGGGCCCGCATCAATTGCTGGGGCCTCTTTTTGTTGGTGTCTCTTTATATAGGGACGTCAGGCAATATGGATTATTTGAATGGCTGATTTTGATGTCATTGTTATCGGGGGCGGGCATGCCGGCTGTGAGGCCGCGGCAGCTTCCGCGCGCATGGGCGCGAACACGCTTCTGATCACCCACAAGGTTGAGACGATCGGGGAGATGTCCTGCAACCCCGCGATTGGTGGTTTGGGCAAGGGCCATCTGGTGCGCGAGATTGATGCGCTGGACGGCGCCATGGGTCGGGTTGCCGACCGCGCGGGCATCCAGTTTCGCCTGCTGAACCGCAGCAAGGGCCCGCGGTCCAGGGGCCACGTTGCCAAAGTGACCGCAAGCTTTACCGCCATGCCATGCAGGAAATCTTGGGCGACTACCCCAACCTAACCATTGAAGCTGGCGCGGTTGAAGACATGATCATTGACCGGTCTGGTGACAAGCCACAGGTGACAGGCATCGTCACGGCGGAAGGCAAGACCATCACCGCCGGCGCGGGTCATCCTGACTACTGGGACGTTTCTGCGCGGCCTGATCCATATTGGTGAAAAACAAATCCCGGCGGGGCGGGTGGATGAAGCCCCTGCGCTTGGCCTGTCGGACACGCTGATGTCGCTGGGGTTTGAGCTCGGGCGGCTAAAGACCGGTACGCCCGCGAGGCTGGACGGTAAGACGATTGACTGGTCCGTATGTGAAGAACAGCCGGGTGACAATCCACCGGTGGCTTTCTCTTTCCTTACCGACGAGATCAAGGTGCCGCAGATCAGCTGCTACATGACGCGCACCACCGAACGCACGCACGAGATCATCCGTGAAAACCTGCACCGGGCGCCGATGTACTCGGGCCAGATCGATAGCAAGGGCCCACGCTATTGCCCGTCGATCGAGGACAAGGTGGTCCGGTTTGCAGATAAAAATAGCCACCAGGTATTCCTTGAGCCCGAGGGATTGGATGATGACACTGTCTACCCGAACGGCATTTCCACAAGCCTGCCGGAAGAAATTCAGGACCAGCTGATCCGGTCGATCCCTGGGCTTGAGAATGTCCGCATCATCAAGCCGGGCTATGCCATTGAATATGATTTTGTCGACCCACGCGAGCTGAAGGTAACGCTGGAGACCCGCCGGGCGGATGGCCTCTATCTCGCGGGGCAGATCAATGGCACGACGGGGTATGAGGAAGCGGCGGC
>JBNKYQ010000306.1:0-3183 GCA_050300975.1 Kordiimonas sp. | reverse complement strand
CGCATAATGTGGTTGGTTACCTCTTCCGGGCTCATGCCTGGGCGCAGGCCTTCCTGCTTGCGCAGGTCGGCGAACGGATCGGTTTGCTGTTCGGCTTCTGCTGCCAGCTGCTCCACACCGTCCTTGAATTCGGCCGCAAGTTCGCGCATGCGGCGTACCAGCCCGCCGACTGTTTTCAAAAGGCGCGGCAGCTCCTTCGGCCCCACGACAACAAGCGCGACGACCGCCACAAGGAAAAGTTCCATTGCACCGATATCAAACATGGAAACGGGCTCCTGCCCCCAAGAGCACGGGGGTCACGAAAGGCTGGCTTACGCCTTGTCTTTCTCTTCGTTCTTCACCACTTCACCGTCGATGGTTTTCTTGTCCTCGACAGCCTTCGGCGCTTCTTCCGGTTCGTCAAGGCCGTCCTTCAGGCCTTTGCGGAAGCTGGTGATGCCTTTGGCAACGTCGCCCATCAGGCCGGAAATCTTGCCGCGACCAAACAGAAGCACGATCAAGAGCACCACAAGTGCAATTTGTATCCATCCCGGAAACATAAGTTGTAACTCCCTTTTGCCGGTTCAGCCCGGCTCTGTCTCTATGTAATGGCGTGCCCTGAAGCACACAAGGCAAATCACGCCATATTGTTGTCTGTGTCCGCGTCGAAGTTGGCAGCGCCATCATCCATCGCCGCGTCTTCGTCATTGTCAGCATTTGCGTCTGGGGCACCGGTGTCCTCAGCGCCAGCAAGGCTCGCGCGCTCCTTGGCAGCGATTGCCTCTTCAAGGTCAATCTGGCCCTCGGCTTCCTCAATGGCCTTCGACGGGTCAGGCATGCCGCCCATCTTCTCCAGCGCCATATCGACGCTGTCCAGAAGTCCTGCGGCCTTCAGTTCCTGCACGCCCGGCAAATCCTTTATTGTTTCGATACCGAAATGGACCAGGAAATCTTCCGTGGTGCCATAAGTCACAGGCCGTCCCGGCGTGCGCTTGCGGCCCATCATCCGTACCCAGCCGGCTTCCATCAGCACGTCAAGCGTGCCTTTTGAAATACTGACACCGCGGATCTCCTCGATCTCCGCCCGGGTCACCGGCTGGTGGTAGGCGATGATCGCCATGGTCTCCACTGCCGCCCGCGACAGCTTCCTGGGCTCGTCCACTTCGCGCCGCAACAGGAACGAAAGGTCCTCTGCCGTGCGGAACATGAACTTGCCCGCGAGGCGCACCAGATTGACGCCCGCCGTCGCATAGCTTTCCGCAAGCCCTTCAATGTGGGCTTCCACATCCACACCGTCTGGCAGGCGCTCAGCAATATCGTCCACCGACAGCGGGTTTTCACTGGCGAACAGGATCGCTTCCACCATGCGCCGGTGCTGCGCGATCACTTCCGGGTCGGTTGCGACCTGTTTTGTTGTTTCCGTCTCTTGCATCTTCAAATGTCTTGTCGTTCTTTTTGCTTATTCTGAATTGTCGTTTGCCTGATGATCCGCTGCCTGGCCATTTTCTTCATCGTGGCGCTGGCGCAAGTAAATCGGCCCAAAAGTTTCCATTTGCCTCAGGTCCGCCCTGCCCGCTTTCGCAAGTTCAAGCGTTGCCGCAAACATGCTTGCGAGCGCAGAGCGTCTGAGCCGGTCGTCCTTCAGGTCGGTCGGCAGGAAGGTTGAAAGCGTGGCCCAGGTGAAGGTATCGCCGATCAGGCCCGAGAGGCGCTCGATGGCGTCCTCCAGCGGATAGATCGGGCGGCGCTCGATACGGATTTCCGTGATCGAATGGCGCTGGCGGTTATCGGCATAGGCCCTCAAGAGCTCATAGAGCGTGACGTCATAGGAGCCCTTTTTAAGAAGCTTCAGCCCTTCAGGCCTGCCTCGGCGGAATACGTCGCGCCCCATACGGTCGCGTGCCATCAGGCGGGCGCCGGCCTCGCGCATGGCTTCAAGACGTTGCAGGCGCAGTTGCAGGCGGAAAGCCAACTCTTCCGCTGACGGCTCTTCGTCGTCATCTTCCTTGGGCAGCAGCAGGCGGGATTTGAGATAAGCGAGCCACGCCGCCATCACCAGATAGTCGGCCGCCAATTCGAGCTTCAGCTTCTTGGCCGCAGTAACAAAAGCAAGGAACTGTTCGACCAGTTCAAGAATGGAGATTTGCGTCAGGTCCACTTTCTGGGCGCGCGCCAGCATCAGAAGCACATCCAGGGGCCCCTCGAACCCGTCCATATGCAGGACAAGCTGGTTCGGGTCCGCCGGATCCATCTGGCGGTGCGGGGTCGGCCCTACTGTGTCTTCTTCGAATTCCATTCTACGCCAAGCCAACCAGGGTCAGCACTCCCTTCGCTGCGAGCATGGTTGGTACCGTGATCACTTCTTCTGCAACCATTATTATGCCTATAAGGATGAAAAATCCAAAGGGCGCAATTGAGCGGTAGCTCTGTGCCATGTCATGGGGCAGGAACTGTTCCACTACCCCACCCCCGTCAAGCGGCGGAATGGGCAGCAGATTGAACACCATGAACAGGCAGTTCAGGCGCACGCCCCAAACGGCGGTCTGGAACAACCAGCCATCCGGATTGGCACCGGTTGAGACAGCCACCTTGAGCACAATGGCGAAGAAAATGGCTACCAGCAGGTTACCGAACGGGCCAGCCAGAGCCACGATCACCATATCGCGGCGCATCTGCTTGAAATAGCGCGGCTGGATCATTACCGGCTTGGCGTACCCGATCAGAAACGGGAAATGCGCGAGAATAGCCACAAGCGGGATCAAGACTGTACCGACCGGGTCGATATGAACCGCCGGGTTGAGGGACAGGCGCCCTTCAAGCTTGGCTGTCGGGTCCCCCAGTTTGTAGGCCGCCAGCGCATGCCCCGCTTCATGCAGGGTTACTGCAAACAGGAATGGCAGCGCCATCACGGTTAAGAGCTGTATGCTTCCGGCCAGAAAGTCCATGGAGTCCTCGGATCTTTTCTAAAACTTTTCCATCAGGGCGTCATAGCGGCGGCGCAGGTCTTCCCTGTCGGCGCGCGGCGCCCGGTCTGCCTCTGATATGAGGGTTGCCAGCCGTTTCTCAAGTTTTCCTGAGGCGACATGACAGGCTGATGCGATGGATTGCATTTCGTCCATATTACCGTTGCAGTGCAGCACCAGATCACACCCCGCCGCGAATGCCCCGCGGGTACGGTCTTCGAACTTGCCGGTAAGCGCCTTC
>JBNKYQ010000305.1:0-3269 GCA_050300975.1 Kordiimonas sp. | reverse complement strand
ATCCAGGTAAAGCGCGATGTTGGTACGGTCCCATTCGCCTGCAACCTGTGGGCTGAAGCCGGAGAAGCCGTTCGCGCCGATACCGAAGCCTTGCGTGCCGCTGATGATATCGCCAACGTCATTTTCAAGCGAGAATGGCTGAGCGAGAATGCCGGTTTCCCAGGATTCCGTCTGGCCAATGCGGGCTTCGAACTGCTCTTCGCGCCATTCGAAACCAGCTGCCACGTTCAGGTCAGAGAAGAAGCCAACATCGATCGGATAGGACAGATCGGCGTTGAAGTTCTTTTCAAGCTGAATGTAGGAACCAAGCTCGAAGTTGTTTGGCGTGCCGGAACCAAGGCTTGGGTTCACGGTGTTGTTGATGAAGAAGTCAGCCTGGTTGCGGCCAACGTGCATGGACACGTCATACGCAAGGCCGCTGTCCATTTCACCGCGGTAGCCAAGGGCGATCGCTGCGTCGTTCAGCTTGCCGCCGAACTGAGGCGTAAAGCCGCCAGGGAACATTTCGTTGAACACGAAACAGTTCGGATCGGCAAAGACTTGTGCCAGCAGCGCATCTTCGTTTGCTGCGCCAACGATGATCGGGTCAGCAACAGTACCGGTGGTAGCTTCGCCTTCATTGAAGTTGATGCCGCCTGGGCAGGTGAGGCCGTCATCTGGCGTCATGTCACCAACTAGGCGCTGGCTGCCGGATACATTCACGCCGGAACGGGTGTCTGGGTTACGGAAGAAGAAGCCGCCTTCCACTTCACGCTCGGCATAGTTACCGAACATGTAGGCTTCGCCCGAACCGGTGTTGAGGCCTGCGTTCAGGAAGACTTTCCAGTCGTCGCGCACTTCAGGCTGACCCCAGATCTGGGCATATGGCTGGCGAACATTGTTGTTGCCATCTGCGATCAGGCCCAAGGCATCGTCACGCTGGACGCTGCGGCTGGTTGGGTCTTGCTCGCGCCATTCAGCGGAGAAGTTGGCAAAGCCGTCCGGACCAAGAGGCAGGCCGATGTTGGCTGCGAACATACGCTGGTCGCCGTCGCCTTCATAGGTTTGACCCCATTTGGCTTCAACGGTGCCGCCTTCGGCATCATCGCGCAGTTGGAAGTTGATCACGCCTGCGATGGCGTCGGAACCATACTGTGCGGCGGCACCGTCACGCAGAACTTCAACCTGTTTCAGGGCGATCGCCGGAATAACGGAAATGTCCGGACCTTGTGCGCCGTCAGACAGACCGCCGCCAAGGAAGGAGATAACCGCCGCACGGTGGCGACGCTTGCCGTTCAACAGAACCAGCGTCTGGTCAGGCGCGAGGCCACGCAGGTTGGCTGGGCGAACGAGTGTCGCAGCATCCGAGATCGGCTGTGCGTTTACGTTATAGGATGGCACAACAGTCCGCAGCAGGTTCGACATGTCGCCGTCACCCTGGTTTGCAAACTGATCTGCGCTGATTACATCAACTGGTGCTGGCGTGTCTGCTGCAGAACGCGCTGCCCGGCGAGAACCGGTTACAACAACTTCTTCAATGGCCAGACCGCCATCAGCTGAGGTGCCTTCCTGAGCGCTTGCAGCAACAGTCGGCAGAACCGATGCCATTGCAACGCAGGACGTACCTAATAGGAATTTTTTCATGGTGTCCACAGAACCCCTCCGTGTTTTTTAAGGTGTGGTTTCAGTTATTCGCTGCCAACCTCCCAGAAGCGCAGCGAACGCACTCGATACCTACAAAGACGGATAGTAAGCCTGCTTTAGGAATAAAAAGCTCAGAAAAAGGCACCTTTTTTTTGTTGGCGCCGAGAAAAGTTAAAAAGTGTTGTTTTTGAAACACTTGTGAACTCTTGGGTCCAGAAATGGAAATTTTGTTTCCTGAGCAGCGGATGTGCGCAATTTTCGGTAATGGCTAAGGCTGGTGTGAAGTGCCGAACTCGGCGGCATTCGGCAGGGCTGGGGGTGGCGGCTTTTTATTCGGCGGCGAGGGATTGGCCAGCCTGGAGGCGGGCTGCCTGCAGGTCGGTGAAGCGCTGCATCAGGTTTTGGCTAAACCACTGAAGTTTTTCACGAATTTCTTCAAAAGCTGGCAGGGGCTCAATCTTGCGCTCATTCATGTAGATGGCGCGGTTGATTTCAATCTGCAGCGCATGACGGCCCTGGTTCGGATTGCCATAGTGCTGGGTGGTGAACCCACCCGAGTAGGGCACGTTCCGCCTCACCCGGAAGCCGGCGCGGATCAAAAGTTCCTCGGCAACTGAGGTCAGGTCGCGGCTGCAGGCAGACCCCCAGTTGTCGCCCAGCACAATATCAGGGCCCTGGTTTCGCCCGCCTTTCTGGTCAGATGGCATTGAATGGCAGTCGATCAGGGTGGCATAGCCAAATTGCTTCTGCCGGGCGCCTATCAGCGCGGCCAGCTTGTCGTGATATGGCTTGTAGACGCTTTCAATCCTGAAGAAAGCCTCCCGCGCGGGCAGCAATTTTGTATAGATGGGCACATTTTCGGCCACCAGTTTCGGGATGATGCCGAGGCCGGCTTTCACGCGGTGCGTTTCCTGCACCCCGGCCTCATCTAGCATCGGCGTGAACATGGTGGGGTCCAGTTCAAGTTCGTCGCGGTTCAGATCGAGATAGGCGCGGGCATGGGTGGCCACAAGAAGGGTGCCGCCAATTGCTGGCGCGTGGTCAAACAGGCGGTCCACGAACGCGTCTTCCGACAGGCGCAGGGTGTGGTCTGACAGGTGAGTGGCCAGCCGCATTGCTTGTGGGTAATAGCGGCCGCTGTGCGGCAGGGTGAAAATGAACGGCCCTGGCGTGGATGCAGGGCGACACAGGAACGGCGCGGGCGCCTGTTCGCTCTTTACGCTTGCGTCAAAGCTGCCATTTTTCATGCGGCTGTCGTCTGTCATGGTGTCAGCCTATCGCGAAATGCTGCAGAAGTCATCGCCCAACTTGCGTTGGCTCGAAGGCATAAAATTTGGCTTGCACGGTCGCGGGCTGCGGTGTAAACACTGGCCCGTTCCCACCTCGCCTGTGGCATGGGTGGGCCTTCCTAATTGAATGGTACGGTCGGTTAGCTCAGTTGGTAGAGCGCATCGTTGACATCGATGAGGTCGTTGGTTCGAACCCAACAGGGGGAGTTTATTTTATTCTCGGTAACCGAACCGGGAGCCTAATACGTTAAAAAAAGGCCGAACACCTACCCAACCAGTCAGCAGAGTGCCGCCACCACCACCCCTGGGCTGATCACCAGGGAAGTAGCCGTGTACAGCAAGAGGCCAAACACTGGT
>JBNKYQ010000304.1:0-3269 GCA_050300975.1 Kordiimonas sp. | reverse complement strand
GAGTGGGAGCGCACCTTCGCCTCCGACCCCACCGGATCCATCGTCGATCCCACAGCCACAACCGGGGTGGGCCGCGCTGCTTTGTGATGCTGCCTGCCACCCATGCCGCCTTCTCGGGCGAGCGGGAGCTTGAGATTTCCACTCGAAGCCTCAGCGCCTTTCCGACCTTCACGGTGCCAGACCTGGTCCGCCTTGGCCGCAGCGCGCGCTATGTGGGCTCCACCCCTGACTGGCACATATTTGCGGAAAAGCTGACGTCAGATGAAGGCGGCATGCCGTTCGATTCTGTCTTTGGCTACAAGCTGCCCGCTTCGGCCCTCAAGCTTGACGGCGCACACGCCATCGACCTCGCGGGCCAGAGCTTCTACGCCTTCGTGCAGGACTGCAGCGCCTTCAAGATCACCGGCTCGGATGATGGTGTCACCAGCATGACCATCCAGCCGGATGGAGACTGCCTTTTCCCGATGACTACTGACTAGCCCAAGCATCCAAAAGAAAACGGCGACGCAATCGCGCCGCCGTTCGGTTGTCTAGGCTAGGGAGCTTCCTTAGAAGCGGCCCAGGTTCATCACCTTGGCCCAGGCGCTAACGAAGTCGTTCGCGAACTTCTGACCAGAGCCATCAAGGCCGTATACCTCAGCCACGGCGCGGAGCTCGGAGTTGGAGCCGAAGATCAGGTCAACCGGAGTTGCCGTCCACTTCTGGTCGCCGCTTTCACGGTCATGGCCTGTGTAGAGCCCGTCGCCGGATTTCTTCCAAACCGTGGCCATGTCCAGGAGGTTGGTGAAGAAATCGTTCGACAGCGTGCCCGGTGCATCGGTGAAGACACCATGCTTGGCACCGCCGGTGTTGGCATCCAGCGCGCGCATCCCGCCCACAAGCACCGTCATTTCAGGCACCGTCAGGTTCAGAAGCGCGGCTTTTTCCACCAGCATTTCTGCAGGAGAGCGGTCATTGCCTTCCGCGAAATAGTTGCGGAAACCGTCAGCTTCTGGCTTCAGGACAGCGAAGGATGCAGCGTCTGTCATTTCAGCCGTTGCGTCGGTGCGGCCAGGCTTGAACGGTACGCTTACGTCATAGCCCGCGTCTTTCGCAGCCTTCTCGATCGCTGCGGCACCGCCGAGCACGATCAGGTCTGCCATCGACACCTTGCGGTTGCCGTGCTTGCCGTTGAAGCCCGATTGGACGCCTTCAAGCGCGCTTACCACCTTGGCCAGAACCTCTGGGTCATTGGCTTCCCAGTCCTTCTGTGGGGCAAGACGCACGCGGGCACCGTTGGCGCCGCCGCGCATGTCGGTCTCGCGGTAGGAAGACGCAGACGCCCACGCAGCCCGCACCAGCTCAGACACGCTGAGGCCGGTATCCATGATCGCCTTCTTCAGCTTCTTCACGTCGCGGTCGGTGACCATCTTATAGTCGGCCTTCGGCACTGGGTCCTGCCAGATGAAGCTTTCCTTCGGTGCCATGGACCCCATGTAGCGGCTGCTTGGGCCCATGTCGCGGTGCGTCAGCTTGAACCAGGCGCGGGCGAAGGCTTGCTCGAACTCTTCAGGGTTATCCATGAAGCGTTTGGAGATTTCGCCGTAGCTTGGGTCGAACCGAAGCGCCAGGTCGGTTGTAAGCATCATCGGAGCGTGACGCTTGTCCGGGTCGTGCGCGTCCGGCACCATTTCAGCCGCATAGTCTTCCTTGGGTTTCCACTGCTTGGCGCCCGCTGGGCTCTCCGTAAGTTCCCACTCGAACCCGAACAGGTTCTGGAAGAAATTGTGCGTCCATTCAGCCGGGCTTACGGTCCAGGCGCCTTCAAGGCCACTGGTGATCGTGTCGCCGCCCTTGCCGGACTTGTATTTGCTCTTCCAGCCCAGGCCCTGCTCTTCGATGGGGGCGCCTTCGGGCTCTGGACCGACATGCGATGCATCGCCCGCACCATGGCATTTTCCGAACGTATGCCCTCCGGCGACAAGCGCTACAGTCTCTTCGTCGTTCATGGCCATTCGTGCGAAGGTCTCTCGAACGTCACGTCCGGAGGCGATCGGATCCGGGTTGCCGTTCGGGCCTTCCGGGTTCACGTAAATCAGGCCCATGCGCGCAGCACTCAGCGCACCGGTCAGCTTGCCCTCAGCATTATGGCGGCCACCACCGCGGCCAAGCCATTCGCCCTCTGGGCCCCAGTTCACTTCTTCAGGCTGCCAGGCGTCTTCACGGCCGAATGCAAAACCAGTGGTCTTGAAGCCCATGGATTCCATTGCAACAGTGCCCGCCAGGACCAGGAGGTCCGACCAGCTTACCTTGTTACCGTATTTCTGCTTCAGCGGCCAAAGAAGGCGGCGCGCTTTATCAAGGTTGGTGTTGTCCGGCCAGCTGTTGAGCGGCGCGAAGCGTTGCATGCCGCCATCGGCGCCACCGCGGCCATCAACCGTGCGGTAAGTACCAGCTGCGTGCCAGGACAGGCGGATGAACAGTGGGCCATAATGGCCATAGTCAGCCGGCCACCAGTCCTGCGACGTGGTCATCAGGTCAATCATTTCCTGCTTCAGCTGGTCGACATCCACGTCCTTGAAGGCTTCCGCGTAATCGAAATCGCTGCCCAGTGGGCTTGCCCCCACGCTGTTGTGGCGCAGCGGCGTCAGGTCCAGCCGGTTCGGCCACCAGAAATCATTGTCGGGGGCGGCTTGCGCCTGCATCCCCATGCCGCCATGGTTGTCCATGGACGCGGCTGCGGATGGTGTTGCCAGGGCGGTTCCCATCGCCAGTATAGCAACGAATGGTAGAGTTCTCTTCAGCATTACCTACCTCCTTCAAGTTTGGGCAAAGGACTGCCAACCAGCCTTTGCAGCTGAAACATACTTGTTGGAGAGTGTGGACCTGTGGCATCTGCTCGCTTCTTTTTATGTGGCGATGAAGACGTTCCTCGCGCAGGCCAGCGCTCCCTTCATGGTAGAACGGATCATACACCCGTTTCATGACACTTGGGAAATTGGAAGACCAGATTCCTGCAATCGCCTAAGTCGATTATTAAGGTTTTCAGAAATCGGAAGGGCAGCTTTCAGGATAGTATTTCAGCCTAGATCTGCGTGATCCAGATAATAGCGCACGCTGTCCTGCACGTGGCGGAAGCGGTCGCCGCCCAGGTGCTTGCCGCCGTACCAGCGGGTAACCACCACGATATGGTGCATCAGCCCCTCGCGCTCCAGCATCTGCGCCATCAGCATGCCGGCGCCTGTTTCGCCGTCATCGTTCTTGACCGGCCCTTCGGGCGTCAAATAGGC
>JBNKYQ010000303.1:0-3294 GCA_050300975.1 Kordiimonas sp. | reverse complement strand
CTGAGTGGCGATCATGACCGTCACCACCAGGCTTCAAAGGCCAATCCGGGTGCCGGCTTGACAATGATGCAAAGAATATTAGTTAAAATTTGAAGCAAATATTTACGGTTTCATCACCAGGGGCCATTATGATTTCAACGAATCATGAATTCTTCATTTGAGACGCAAAAGTGACGCACAATATGGACCTGAAGACGCTGACGAATATGTTCCCGTCGCACAAGCTGGTGATGGGAGAGCAATTCGCCCAGGAAAACGTGAGTGCCCTCAAGGTCAAAAGCGTTCTGCGCTGGTCTGATACCATCTTCGTGAACTGCGATTTTTCTGAGACCAAGTTCCATCTGTTGATGCTGCAGGGGGCGATCTTCTTCAAATGTGATTTCGCCGGCGCCGTGTTCACCGCGTGCGATATCGACGGCACCGAATTCGTGGCCTGCAACATGACATGCGCAGATTTTGAAGGCTCCTGCGTGCAGGACAGCAATTTTTCCGATTGCATCATCGGCGGCATGATCGGCCCGCGTGATTTCGAAAGCTGCAATTTCGAGAGCCCACGCTATTCACGCCATATCCCGATCACCTCAAGCGTGCCTTATTATTCGGTATCCACGCCTACGCGGCCGCTGCAGATTTTCTGTACGCCGAACGCTTGGCGCGTCCACGGTGAAGGGGTCCGGGTTACCGTGACGCCCGAAGACCTGCCGCACGTGGAAGAACCCTTCAAGGCGGCCGTGACCTGTGTGCATGAGCTGGAGCAATCCGTGGGCCGCGAGGCGGTCAAGCAGGTGTTGGGCCAGCCGCATCGGGTTCCGCAGAAAAGTGAAGAGGCCTGATCGGGCGGGTTATGCAGGCGTCAAAGACAAGCGGGCCTTAAGCCCGCTTTTTTGTTGCCCTTTTTGGGCTTATTTCCCGAACATGAAAGTAAAGACACCCGGTAGACGGCCTTTCCAGGCGTCCTCGCTGTGGTTCGCGCCGGGCTCATAAACCGTGAGCCAGTTGGTCGCGTCATAGCCCAGGTCTGCCATCATGGCGTCTACCTGCTTCTGTAGCGGCGGATAATAGGCGTCCAGTGTCTGGTCGCCATAATCGAAATAGATCTTGTGACCATCCGGCGCGGGCATGTTTTCGCGCATATAGGCCATGAAGGCTGCCGGCATGCCGGTCGATTTTTCAGGGTCGAAGCCGGGCCAGTGGGTGGACATGCAGGCCGCCATGCCGAACACATCCGGGCGTTCGGTGATGGCATACATGGAAATCAACCCGCCCATCGAGGAGCCCATGACCGCAGTGTCCTCGGGGCCCGTTAGCGTGGCATAGTGGCTGTCGATGAAGGGTTTCAGCTCGTCCGCGAGGAAAGCGACATATTCATCGGCTTTCAACTCACCCGCTTCCACGCCGTAATAGTCCTGCTTCACGTCGTCTGGCAGCATGCGGTACGGCTTTTCGGGCAGATAGTCCGCGTGGCGTGTATCGCCGCCGTTGAAAACGCCGACGATGATAAAGTCGCGCACCGTGCCGTCTGCCATCAACTGGCCTGCCACCTCATCCGCGCCCCATTCCTGTTTGTTCCAGGTGACGCTTGCGTCAAAAAGCATCTGGCCGTCATGCATATAGAGCACGGCAAATTTCTCGCCGCTTTCAGCCTTTGCAGCATAGCCTTCGGGCAGCCAGACCTGCACGTCCCGGTCAGTCAGTCCGGTGGCTTTGAAATCTTCATAGGTATCTAGCTGTCCGCTTGAGACCTTGGCGCCGCGTTCCTCCCCGGTTGGGCCCGGGCCCTCACAGGCTGTCAGAAATACCGCCGCGGCAATCAGCGCTGGTTTAAGCCCCCGCATGCCTCTTCTCCCTTCTTGTTCTTTTGGTTTTCCCTCATGAGAATCGGTACCCGCAATCGACAGCGCTGTCAATTTCTGAGCCCCCTGTGCCCCTGGGTGTTGTCTTGTGTGTTGACAGCGCTGTCAGATTGGGCCTATGGTCCAAGCTGGGAAAGGGAATGTCACCCTACGCCGGGAAGGGCGGGTGGCTTTTCATATGAAAATTTATGGACCCGATAGCTTCATATCCGGGAGGGAACCTTGTTTAGCACAATCGATTTTGCCGTTGTGGCCATCTATGCCATCACGCTGTTTTCTTTGGCCCAGTGGGTGTCGCGCGAACGCGCCGGCCATGACAAAGATGCATCTGATTATTTTCTCGCGGGCAAGACCCTGCCTTGGTGGGCCATCGGTGCCTCGCTGATCGCATCCAACATTTCAGCCGAGCAGATCATCGGCATGTCCGGCTCCGGCTATGCCATGGGGCTGGCGATCGCAAGCTATGAATGGATGGCGGCGATCACGCTGATCATTGTGGGCAAATACCTGCTGCCGGTGTTCCTCAAGCGCGGCATCTATACCATGCCGCAGTTCCTGGAGCAGCGCTATGACCACCGGGTGCGGATGGTGATGGCCTTCTTCTGGATGGGTGTTTATGTGTTCGTGAACCTCACCTCCATCCTGTGGCTGGGTGCGCTGGCGATCGAGGCAGTGACGGGCTTTGACCTTGTCTATGGCCTGGTGGCGCTGGGCGTGTTCGCGGCGGCTTATTCGATCTATGGCGGCCTGAAGGCTGTTGCCTTCACCGACATCATCCAGGTGGTTCTCCTGGTGTTTGGTGGCCTGGTGATCGCTTACATCATGCTCAATCAGGTGTCTGATGGTGCGGGCGTTGTGGCTGGTTTCGATATGCTGGTCGAGCGTGCGCCAGAGAAGTTCGACATGATCTTCACGCCGGAGAATCCATTCTATAACGCGCTGCCGGGTATTTCCGTGCTGGTTGGCGGCATGTGGATCATGAATGTGTCCTATTGGGGCTTCAACCAATATATCATCCAGCGCACGCTGGGTGCGAAGTCACTGGCGGAAGGGCAGAAGGGTATCGTGTTCGCGGCCTTCCTGAAGCTTGTGATGCCAATCATCGTTGTGCTGCCGGGCATCGCCATTTTCGTGCTGGAGCCGAACTTGGCGGCGCCTGACCAGGCATACCCAAGTGCCATGAAGCTGCTGCCCGCCGGTCTTTTGGGCCTTGTGTTCGCGGCGCTGATTGCGGCGATTGTGTCGTCGCTTGGCTCGATGACCAACTCCATCTCCACCATTTTCACAATGGATATCTACCCAAGTTTCGTGAAGGAAGAGAACCGCAAGGACCCGGTGATCGTGGGCCGCGTGGTGGCGCTTCTGGCAATGGCCGTTGCCATGATCACGGCCAAGCCCCTTCTGGGCAAGTTCGACCAGGCGTTCCAGTATATCCAGGAAT
>JBNKYQ010000302.1:0-3305 GCA_050300975.1 Kordiimonas sp. | reverse complement strand
AAGAGTCTTGGCCATTAACATTGGTCAATGACTCTGATGCAACGGTTTCTTTGAAATCGCAGGGAGCAAAGAGAGATCCCCCCGAAGGTCCCCGGCGTCCTGGGGCCCGGTTCAGCGGCGATGGCTTCAGGGCCTTCAAGCCGGAGCGTGGCGCTGCCCAGCGGGCGGAACGTCTCGTCAAGCGTCAGGCTCGCGTTACCGCCGATGCGGCCGCCATTTGTCACCAGCTTAACGGCATCCAGTTCCATCAGGCCGCCGGCGTCCCGCCAGGCGCCGAGCGCGTCGCTGGTCCAGTCCCGAATGACCGGCCCCATAATGCCGCCGGTTGCCTCAAGTTCGGTCATGCCGGTGTCGACCACCAGCTTGAAATCCAGGAAGCGGTCTTCATAGAGGCCGTTGTCTGCCTCATGGTGCTCTGTGTCGGACCGCAGGAACAGCTGCCAGTTCTTCAGCGCCTTCGGCCCGGCCACGCCAGGGGCCTTCATCAGGCTGAAGTCCGCCATGTCGCCGGAATCCACCACAATTACGGCCTTACCGTCCTCATGGAGGCGGTAGCTGCCGCGCATGCTGCCATCGGTCAATGCCAAGGCGTCATTGGCGGCCCTGACGCTGACGTTGGTGGCTTCCGCCACCCAGTGGCCCGGTGTCCATAAATGGCTGACCAGCATGACGCTCTCCGCGCCCACATCCAGCCCGGGGCCGCGGGTGCGAACCTGAAGCCCGTCAACGGTGATCACGATGCGGTAGGGAAAGCCGGACAGCTTTACCTTGCCGTGTTCGACCTTCAGCCCCTTGTCGCGCCATGCGCCGAACATGGCTTCGGTATCTTTCCGTGCCTGGAAGCTGCTGGTGTACCACAGGCCGGAATACACCAGGACGGCGACAAGCAGGAGGCCTGCAAAGGTGCGTATTTTGGTCATGTCTGGGCGGTTCCCGTGGCTTTGGCTGTCTCTGTTGCTGGGGCGCCGGGTGCGCGTTTGAACGCTTCGCCGATCAGCGTGAAGACATATTTGTTAAATTCGTTCGCCAGATACAAGACCGGCCATTCGCCTTTCACCGGGTGGGCGAAAATGGTGGCCTGCGGCATGGCGCGCCGGAACAGGATCAGGCTTCTGGGCATATGATAATCCGCGGTCACAAGCACAAGCGTGCTGTAGCCGTGTGCCTCTGCCCACAGGTTGCTTTCTGTGGCGTTGCCAGCGGTGTTGGGCGCGGCGCGGTCCAGGTCAACACAGCAGGTGAACAGCGCTTCTTCGGTGCCTGTGAGGGCGCTCAGCTCCCGCGGTTCAACCACCGGGTTGACGCCAGAGATCAGCATCCGGTCCGCGACCTTGGCTTCAAGGAGCGCGAGCCCGGCCTCAAGCCGTCCGGCACCACCCGTGAGAACGATGATGCCGTCACTTTTCGGCGTCGCGCCTTCAGGCACAGCCTCGGGCAGGGTCAGGGTGAAATAGCCAAACCCAAGAAGCCAGGCGGCGATCAGGTAGAAGGGCGCCTTGATCAGCATGCGCACAGAAGATGTCTTTTTCTTCGCCATAGCTGCCCGCTACATCATCTGCGCCAGCGCGCGGCGCACCGTTATCCGGGCGGTGATCATGGTGATCAGCGCGGAAAACAGCGGCAGCAGGGCAAGCCAGCTGAGGTTGGCGTTGTCGGGCAGGGTGGCGGTGATCAGGCCTTGGCCCATTTCACCGGCAAGGTAGTTGATCATATAAAGCGTGCCCGCGGCCAAGAGCACGCCGACCAGCCCGCCCTTGAGGCCGTGCGCCATATAGCGCTGGTCAAACGCCTTTGAAATCATCGCGTCTTCGGCGCCCATCAGATGCATGATCTCAATGCTTTCCCGGTGGGTCGCAAGTCCCGCCCGGCAGCCGAAAATCACGATGGCCACGGTGGAAAGCACCACCATCACAACGATGCCCGCCAAAATCAGCTGCACGGCAGACGCCAGATGCAGTACCTGGCTCATCCACTCCTGGTGGTCATCAAGCTGGGCGCCGGGAGCGGCTGCCGCCAGCCGCTCCTTGAGGCCGGTGATATGCACCGCATCCGGGGAAGACAGCGACACATCAATCAGTGTCGGCAGCGGCAGGCCCGCGTCAAAGGGCACGTCGCCAAGCCAGGGCGACAAAAGCTCCAGCACATCCGCTTCCGCCAGCACATAGGCAGATGTGATGCCCGGTGTGGCGCGCAGAAGTGTCAGCGCATCTTCTGTTTGACTGGCGCGCTGGGCTTCGTCTTCCACCACGATCTGGACCGTGAGGTTGGTGCTGAGGCCCGCGCTCCACTGCTCAATCCCCTTGCCAAGGGCCAGGCCGCTGGCAAGCGCAAGCGTGCACAGGAACAGCATGACGCCGATCACCCATGGCAGCAGGCCTTCGCGCTGATGCTGCTTCGGCAGAAACTGGAGTGTCCGGCCCCACATGCTCATGCTCCCGGATCGATCGGCGTGCCGCCCGGCACATGCTCAAGATCGCCCTTGTTAAGCTTCAGGATCGGTGCGCCTATGGACTGCACCAGTCCCTCGTCGTGGGTGGCGACCACCGTGGTGGTGCCTTCCTTGTTGAGGGCCACAAACAGATGCATCAGGCGGCGCGACATCTCCGGGTCCACGTTACCGGTGGGTTCATCCGCCACCAGAAGGTCCGGCTTGTTGATGATGGCGCGGGCGATGGCCACGCGCTGCTTTTCACCGCCAGAGAGGGTCGCGGGGCGGGCGTGCATGCGGTCTTCTAGGCCCACCCAGCAGAGCAGCTCTTCCACATGGTCCGCAACCTGGGCTTTCTTCGCCCCCTGGATCCGAAGCGGCAGCGCGACATTTTCAAAGGCGCTCATATGTTCGAACAGCCGAAAGTCCTGGAACACGACACCGATCCGGCGGCGCATGCGTGGCAGGGCGTCACGCTCAAGCGTCATCAGGTCACGGCCGAAGAAATTGATCAGCCCGCGCGACGGGCGGTGCGCCAGATACAGCAGTTTGAGAAGCGTGGTCTTGCCGGCGCCAGAGGGGCCGACCAGAAAATGAAAGGACCCGCGGTCCAGTGAAAAGCTGACATCCCGGAGGACTTCAGCGCCCATCCCGTACCGCATGCCGACATTTTCAAAGGTTATCATTCATTGCTCCCGCCAAGTTGCGCGCAGAATTGCATATAGGGGCTTTTGCGTCCAGTGGCATGGTGGGTCCGAAGGCGATAATGATGTTTCGAATTAACCTTGATATAGATGCCTCAGCGTGCAGGGCTGGTTGGCAGGTTCTTGCCATGCAAGTGCTTGTGTTATGAGGCAGTTTTCCTATAGTGTTAACA
>JBNKYQ010000301.1:0-3324 GCA_050300975.1 Kordiimonas sp. | reverse complement strand
GATGGCCTGGTCGCCTGCGCCGGGCACCGGCAGGTTATCAAGGTCCGGCAGGTCATGAGCCAGATACCCAAGCGTGATGATCCCAAGAATGGTGGCCCACACGCCCGCGACCGCCGCGCCATAGAAGACGCGCCGGACAAGCGAACGCTTTTGCCCAGAGGGCTCTGTCCCCGTCTCTTGGGCGCGCTGCCCACCCTTCGGTTTCTTCGGCGTCTTCGGTTTCTGGTTACTCACGGACATGTCCTGTTTGTTTGGCCGCTTTGTATCATGGCAGGCAATTGAGGCAAAGTTGCGAAGTATTCGCCATTGAAATTTCTGTGCTTTCCCGGCATTGTTTATTTTAACGAACGATTGGTTGGTAACAGGCTAAGGATAGCGCGCATGACCCGCCCGCCCAAATTCAGCAGGGCCGCGATGGCCGAAAGGCTTGAGCTGGTTTTCAAGGAAAACGGCTATGAGGGGGCTAGCCTGAAGCTGTTGGCCGCCACCACGGGCCTGTCGAAGGCCAGCCTTTACCATCATTTTCCGAACGGCAAATCCGAGATGGCGGCCCATGTGCTGGCCTATTCCGGCGCGCGCTTGCAGAAGCTGGTCCTAGCCCCCCTGCAGGCCGCCAACAGGGATGGGCTGCTGGCGTCTCTGGCGGGTACTGCCGACTATTATGGCGGTGAGGTGCCGATCTGCCTGATGAACAGCCTTCTTCTCGGCGAAGGGCGCGCATTGTTTGGCACGCGCATCCGCACTGCCGTGGATGCCTGGCAGGCCGGTCTTGCGGCCTGCCTTGTGGGCGAAGGGGCGGGTAAGGCTGAGGCAGAGGCCTGGGCCGCGGACGCCATCGGCCGCATCCAGGGGGCGCTGGTGCTGTGTCGTGTCGAGGACGGCCGCACGCCACTTGACGATTGCCTTGAAGGGCTGACAGAAGACGTAGGCGCGTGGCTCAGCGAGAGTTGACCATAATGCCTTGAACCGGCGGCTGCAGGCAATATGGTGCCGCGGCAGAGCGCCGCATTCCATGATTTTAATGTCTTTGGGCTTGACCTTTTGGCGGTGACGCGCCACATCAGGATCAAATCAAGAAGGATTTAGTCATGTTTATCGAAACCGAAGTCACGCCGAACCCGGAAACCCTGAAGTTCCTGCCGGGCCGGACGATCCTGGAAACAGGCACTGCCAGCTTCAATGACCCGGAGGGCGCAGATGCGTCACCGCTGGCCGAAGCGATGTTCGGGCTGGATGGTGTGACAGGCGTGTTCCTGGGGTATGACTTTGTCACCATCACGAAAGATGAGGGCGCCGACTGGGGCGATGTGAAGCCACAGGTTCTGGCCGGGCTGATGCAGTTTTTCGCCTCCGGCGCCCCGATCCTCAATCATGAGGGTGCAGCAGACACGTCAACCGCAGTTGACGAAGACGAGGCCGACGCCGAGATTATCGAGCAGATCAAGACACTGCTTGATGAAAAGATTCGTCCAGCCGTTGCCGGTGATGGCGGCGATATCATCTATCGCGGCTTCAAGGAAGGCGTCGTGTACCTGACCATGCAGGGCGCCTGCGCGGGGTGTCCAAGCTCCACCATCACGCTGAAGCACGGCATTGAAAACCTGCTGAAATACTATGTGCCTGAAGTGGTGGACGTGCGCGCCGTCGATTAATCGAGCGGCCCACCGGGCACCAGGAAAAACTTCCCATGCCAGTACCAGCGCCCGCCACCGGCGGGCAGAGTGCAGTTGATGCGGTTCCGACCCTTCGGGAAGGCCTTGTCAAAACGCACCTCAACGCGGCGGCCCAGCTGAATGAGATCGGCTGGCTGGCCCAGATGGCTTGGGTAGCAGGCAAGCGCCGATAACCCCCTGACAGTATCATCGACTGTAAAGCCGTAAACGGGTGGGTTGCGCTCGTCCGTCAAAAGCGTTGAGGCGGGCACCACGTCTGAGACCGGCAGGGCCATCGCCTGGCTGATCAGCTTGAAGCGCGGCATCTCGCCGTAGCGTTCGTTCACCGGAAAGCGCGGTAGCGCGAAGGCGTCGCTCCAGGTTGCAGCCGGGCTGGAGAATTGCGCGAAAGCAGCGGTAAAGCCTGCGGCCTTCACGGCTGCTTTGATTTCATCATCATATTCGCCGTAGGGGTAGGCAAACAGGGGCGGAACCTGGCCAAGCTCTGCCTCAAAGCGATCGCTTGCGCGGCGCACATCCGCCATCGCGGCCTCTAGGCCCGCGTGCGGCATATGGAGATGGCTGGCCGTATGGTGGCCGATCTCCACGCCTTCGGCCTTGAGCTGCCGGATATCATCCCACGTCATATAGTTGCTGCTGGTCTGGTTACTTGCATTGTCGACCGGATCGGTGGAGACAAAAAGCGTCATCGGGATACCGGCCGCTTTCAGCCTTGGCCAGCCATTGGTGATGACAGACTTATAGGCGTCATCCACCGCGATGGTGATGGTCTTTTCCGGCAGCTGTTCCTTGGCCTCAAGCTTTGCGGCGATATCGCCCAGCGTCATGAAATGATAGCCGCCTTCTTTGAGGAGCTTGATCTGGGCGTCCAGCTGTTCAAGGCGGATGTTGGTGGAAGGATAAGCGTCTTCACCAAAACGGTGATACAGCAGGATAACGGCAGATTGATCCGCAATGGCCGCAGTGAAACCAATTGCCGCCATAACCAGCGAAAAAAGAATGCGCGTCGCCCTTGTCATCAATGACCCCCTTAATTTACGGTCCAGGATCGTCTCCCGTGCCGATCACTGATACGCAGTCTTGCCTTGTTTGACGCAAACTGGCAAGAGAGGCGACAAAGTTTCATATGAAACTGAATGGGCGCCTGATTGAAGAGCTGCCTGATTGAAGAGTTGAAAGAGGAAAGGGACCCGCCATGGCCTTCACCCCGTCTACCAAGTTGGATGATGCAGCGCTTGACCAGCTGTTTCGCGAAGCACGTACCATTAACGTCTGGACCGACCGTGATGTCAGCGATGAACAGGTCCGCGAGCTGTTTGACCTGCTGAAAATGGCGCCAACCAGTGCCAACTGCTGTCCCGCCCGCTTTACCTTTGTCAAAAGCAAGGAAGCCAAGGAACGCTTGATCCCGCACTTGATGGAAGGCAACCAGGCCAAAGTCATGCAGGCGCCTGTGACCGCGATCATCGCAACCGACACAGCGTTTGCTGACCAGCTGCCAAAACTGTTCCCGCATGAGCCTGACGCCAAAAACTGGTTCGCTGACCCGGCTGTCAGCGAGGAAACCGCCTTCCGGAATGGCACGCTTCAGGGTGCTTACCTGATGATGGCGGCGCGCAGCCTGGGCCTGGATTGCGGGCCGATGTCTGGC
>JBNKYQ010000300.1:0-3367 GCA_050300975.1 Kordiimonas sp. | reverse complement strand
TCGTCCTCGCTCAGCGGCGCGGGTGCGACAGGCGCTTTCCTGGAGCGCAGCACCATATAGAGCACGAAAGCGAGGAAAATGAACGGCGAGCCCCAGAGGAAATAGGTGCTTCGCTTGAAGGGCGGCTCCAAGAGGACATAGTCGCCGTAGCGGTCCACCAGATAGGCTTTTACATTGTCGGGCGTGTCGCCCATGGCGATACGTTCGCGCACGATCTGCCGAAGGTCGCGGGCGATATCGGCGTTTGAATCCTCAATCGACTGGTTCTGGCACACCACGCAGCGCAATTCCTTCATCAGGCTGCGCGCCACGGCTTCCATGGCTGGGTCCTCAAGCGGCTTTTCATCCACCGCGACAGCATAGGCCGCGAGTGAGACCATGAAGGCAATCAGGAAGGCTGTGAGTGCGCGCATCATTTGTGAGCCTCCAGCGCCGGCAGCACCTTGGCTTCAATGCCGTCACCCACGATCGGACCCCAGTGGCGGTAGACAATGGTGCCGCTGCCGTCCACAAGGAAGGTTTCCGGCACACCGGTCACACCCCAGTCGATGGCCACCCGGCCGTCCTGGTCCGCACCCTTCTTGGCGAACGGGTTCCCCAGCTCATCAAGGAAGGCCAGCGCCCGGTCAGGCGTGTCCTTGTAGGCGATGCCGATGATGGTCACGCCGTGTTCGCGCGCCAGCTTCATCAGGCTTTCATGCTCAGCCCGGCAGGGCACGCACCAGCTGGCGAAGAAATTTACGAGCACAGGCTCGCCGGTCCTCAGGTCCGCGTCCGTCAGGCCGGGCGCATCCGCCTCAAGCCCCGGGATCGAGAACACCGGTGCCGGTTTGCCGATCATCACACTTTTGATCTCGCTCGGGTTGCGGCCTTCTTCCGTCATCATCATGAAAAAGAGGCCCGCGAGCGCGAGGACGATTATAAGGGGGACAAACCGCTGCATGCTCATGCCTCCGCTTCGATTTTCTTGGCCTTGGGCGCACCCACCCTGAGGCGACGGTCCGTCAGCGACAGGAACCCGCCCAGCACCATCATGGCCGCCCCCAGCCACAGGCCGAACACGAAAGGCTTATAGTAAAGCCGGACGGACCAGCGCCCGCCGCCCGCGGCCTCGCCGATCACGGCATATAGGTCAGCCGACGGCATCGAATGGATAGCCGCTTCGGTGGTGTCCATCACCGGGTCGGTATACAGCCGGTCCTGCGGCTCGAGCGGAATGACGTCATTCCCTGTTTTGTGGCTGGCGGAAAACTGGCCCTGGATGGCCGTATAGTTGGGGCCGACAACCGGAGTGACGCCGTCAAACCTGACCATATAGCCGCCGACTTCGGCTGTGTCCCCGCGCTGCATGATCACCAGCTTTTCTTCGGTCCAGGCTTCGGAAATGGTGATACCGAACAGCAGCACGGCCACACCGGCATGCGCGAGGCTCATACCCCAGCTGGCGCGTGGCAGATTGCTGAGGCGGCGGAAAAAGCCAGCCGGTTTCTTGAAAAGCTGGGTGCGTTCCGCGATTTCCATCAGCACCGACGCCACAAGCCATGTGGCTAGCGTCAGCCCGAAGGCGGTCATCACGGCGCCGCCCACAGACGACCAGAAGAAATAGATACCCACCACCAGCGCCACGATAAGCGCAGGCAGCAAGGTGGTCGCCGCGCGCGGCAGGCGCCCGCGCTTCCAGGCGAGCAGGGGCCCGAACCCCAGCGCCACGATCAGCGGGCTCATCAGCACCGCGGCGCCAAAGTCAAAGAAGGGCGCACCCACGCTGATCTGGCCCGCGCCCATGGCTTCAAGCACCAGCGGATACAAGGTCCCCACCAGCACCACACCCGCGAAGGTGGACAAGAGAACGTTATTGAGCACAAGCGCGCTTTCGCGGCTCACCATGCCAAAGAGGCCACCGGGCGTCAGCTTGGGCGCGCGCCAGGCATAAAGCGCCAGCGCCCCACCGATCACCACCACCAGGAAGCCGAGGATGAAGATGCCTCGCGCCGGGTCATTGGCGAAGGCATGCACGCTGGTGATCACGCCTGAGCGCACCAGGAAGGTGCCCAGAAGGCTGAAGGAAAAGGCCACGATCGACAGCAGGATTGTCCAGCTTTTGAGCGCGTCGCGTTTTTCCACCACAATGGCGGAATGCAGGAGCGCCGTTGCCACCAGCCACGGCATGAAGCTGGCGTTTTCAGCCGGGTCCCAGAACCACCAGCCACCCCAGCCAAGCTCGTAATAGGCCCACCAGGACCCGAGGATAATACCAGCGGTCAGGAACATCCAGGCCACCAGCGTCCAGGGCCGCACCCAGCGCGCCCACAGCGGCGTCACTTCGCCTTCAATCAGCGCCGCGACGGCAAAAGAGAAGGCGACCGACAGGCCAACATAGCCCAGATAAAGCATGGGCGGATGGAACGCGAGGCCCGGGTCCTGCAGCAAGGGGTTCAGGCCGTTGCCTTCAAAGGGCGCCGGATCAAGCCGGACAAACGGATTGCTGGTGAAAATGATGAACAGCAGGAAGCCGACAACAAGCGCGCTCTGGACCGCGATCACCCGCGTGCGGAAACGCTGCGGCAGCTTGCGACCCTTGAGCGACAGCGCGGCGGCGAACAGCGTGAGCATCAGAATCCACAAGAGAAGACTGCCTTCATGGTTGCCCCACACGCCCGCGATTTTATAGAGCATCGGCTTGGCGGTATGCGAATTAGCGGCCACCGCATAAACGGAAAAATCAGAGATGATATAGCTGTACATCAGCGCGCCGAACGCGATGAAGGCCATCAGGAACTGGCCAATCGCGGCGTTATCGGCCACCGCCATCATGCGGGCATCCCCGCGGGCAATGCCAATATGCGGGACGGTGGCGCCCAAAAGCGCCAGCATCAGCGCCATGATGGTGGCGAAATGGCCAAGTTCTGCAACCATCAGCCGTCCTGCCCCGCCGTCAGGGCCTCAGGGTGGCTGCAGGCCTCCTCATTCTTCGGCATGGTGCCGGGAGGGGCGTAATTTTCATCGTGCTTGGCCAGAACCGTATCGGCCACAAAGACGCCCTCGGCGTTCAGGGCACCTTCGGAGACCACGCCCTGGCCCTCGCGGAACAGGCTGGGCATCATGCCGGTGAAGCGCACTTTCAGGTCCGCCGCGCAATCCGTCACCCGGAACTCATAGGTCAGGCCGTCATCCTTGCGTTCAACCGACCCGGCCTCCACAAGGCCGCCCAGGCGGAAGCGCTGGCCCACGGCCACCTTCTGCTGGAACACCTTCAACCAGCCCACCGCGGCCGACCGCAAGCCCGTGGACGCGGTCACCCTCGTCGTCGAGGACATTGGCGGTGTGGCCTTCACCAGCAATAACGGCATCCACCTTAGTTCCCAGT
>JBNKYQ010000299.1:0-3371 GCA_050300975.1 Kordiimonas sp. | reverse complement strand
AGAAAGTCTGGTCATCCAAGCCGAGCGCGCGGCCCAGGTTGAAGGCCTCCGATACACCGATCATGGAGATGGCCAGCAGCATGTTGTTGCAGGCCTTGGCCGCCTGGCCGTTGCCGGCGTCGCCGCAATGCACGATCTTGCCCGCCATGGGTTCCAGAACCGGCTTGGCGCGCTCAAACGCCTCAGTGCTGCCGCCCACCATGAAAGCGAGCGTGCCTGCAGCCGCGCCGCCCACACCGCCGGATACCGGCGCATCAACCATTTCAAACCCCGCGTGATGGGCGCGGTCCGCTACCTTGCGCGCGGTTGCTACGTCGATGGTGCTGCTGTCAACAAACAGGGTGCCGTCCTTCGCCGCCTTGGTGACGTCTGCATACACGCTTTCAACGATCTTGGCGTTCGGCAGCATGGTGATCACCACGTCCGCGCCCTCGACCGCGTCATGGACACTATCGAACGCCGTGCCGCCCGCTTCCACGAGACCCGCTTTGGCGTCAGCCGACAGGTCAAACCCGCGCACGGTCATGCCGCCCGAAACCAAATTCTTCGCCATCGGCAGGCCCATGTTCCCAAGGCCAATGAATGCAACTGTTGTCATGATAGTCCCCTCTTACTCGGCAATATTGAGCTCAAGCGCACCAAGGCTTGAGAAATGGCGGTCAATTTCTTCGTCGGACACGCGGTCGAGCGTGTTCGGGTTCCACTCAGGGTTATTGTCCTTATCGAGAAGGATGGCGCGGACGCCCTCGGCAAAATCATTGCCTTCCATCACCCGGTTCACCATGCGGTATTCCATGCGCATGTTGTCGCGGAAGGTTTCAAGCACTTCACCGCGGCGCAATTGTGCGAATGTCAGCTTCAGGCTGGTGGGCGACTTGGTCATCAAAATCTTGAACTGCTTCTGCGCCCAGTCGCTTTCGTTCAGCTCAAGATCGTGCAGAATTTCGTCAACGCGCACGCCGGAGAAGGCACCGTCGATCTCATCAAACACCTCAGCCATCGGCGCGGGTTCCGGGTCCCGGTGGAATTCGTCAAGCACCACCTTCACGCAGTCCTCGCACTTGATCTCTTTCTGGCTCAGCTTGTAGACGATGGCGTCCACGTCCTCGCTTGAGACCACATGGCTCGCGATCCCCAGCGCATAAAGGTCAGGTGCCTTGATGCGCGCACCGGTGAGCGCCAGATACATGCCGGTTTCACCAGGCAGGCGCGGCAGGAACCAGCCGCCGCCCACGTCCGGGAACAAGCCCAGGCCGGTTTCCGGCATGGCGAACAGGGTCTTTTCCGTCGCGACCCAGAAATCACCTGGGATGGAAACCCCAACACCGCCGCCCATGGTGATGCCGTCCACCAGCGCCACGTAGGGCTTGGGGAACTCATCAATGGCGATGTTCATGAGATACTCATCGTGGAAGAAGTCGCGCCACTCGGTGGTGCCGTCTTTGTAGGATTGCGTTACCTTCACCACGTCACCGCCGGCGCAGAAGGCCTTGTCGCCCGCGCCCACAACCACCACGGCCTGCACAGACGGCATGATCGCCCATTCCCCCAGCTGGCGGATGATTTCCACCGCCATATTGTGCGTCAGGCTATTCAGCGCCTTCGGGCGGTTGAGAGTAATCAGGCCAATGGTGCCGCGATGTTCAAACAGTACTTCAGCGTCCGTCATGGTTTAGTCCTTCAACAGCGAGCGGGAGATGACCACCCGCATGATCTCGTTGGTGCCCTCAAGAATCTGGTGCACACGCAGGTCACGCAGAATGCGCTCGATCGGGTAATCCTGCAGGTAACCGTAGCCGCCGTGCAGCTGCAGCGAGGCGTTCACCACATCAAAGCCGGTGTCGGTGGCGAGGCGCTTGGCCATGGCCGCTGCCGCCGCCGCGTCTGGCGCCTTGTTGGTTACTTTCTGCGCTGCTGCGTACAGCAGGAGGCGCGCGGCCTCAAGTTCCGTCGCCATGTCCGCCAGCTTGAACTGGGTGGCCTGGAAATCGGCGATGGACTTGCCGAACTGCTTGCGGTCCTTGGTGTAAGTGACGGCTTCATCCAGCGCGCGCTGGGCACCGCCGATGGAGCATGCGCCGATATTCAGGCGGCCGCCATCTAGGCCCTGCATGGCGATCTTGAAGCCCTGGCCCTCACTGCCCACAAGGTTCGCGGCGGGGATGCGGCAATCATCGAACATTACCGCAGCGGTGGGTTGGCTGTGCCAGCCCAGTTTCTTTTCCTGCGCGCCAAACGAAAGGCCCGGGGTGTCTTTTTCAACGATGAAACAGCTGATGCCCTTGGCACCGTCATCTGACGTGCGGGCCATCACAACATAGACGTCGCTGGTGCCGCCGCCCGAGATGAAGGCCTTGGAGCCGTTGAGAACGTATTCGTCCCCGTCCCGCACAGCTTTTGTCTTGAGGCTTGCAGCATCACTGCCCGCGCCGGGTTCGGTGAGGCAATAGCTCGCCATCTTCTCTAATGTCGACAGCTCCCCCACATAGCGCGCGCGCTGGTCGTCGTTGCCGAAGCAATCGATCATCCAGGTCGCCATATTGTGGATCGAGATCATCGCGGCGGTCGACGGGCAGCCCATGGACAGCTGTTCGAAAATAAGCACGCTTTCCACACGGCTGAGGCCACAGCCCCCGCCTTCTTCAGACACATAGATGCTGCCGAACCCAAGCTCGCCCGCAGCCTTTGCGACGTCCGCGGGCCACACCTTATCTTCGTCCCACTTGTGGGCTTCTGGTGTGATCATGTCAGCGGTGAAATTGCGTGCCATATCCTGAATGGCGCGTTGATCTTCGTTCAAACAAAAGTCCAAGGGTCGTCCCTTCTCATACTTCTACAGTTTCCGCCTTTTTGGCGGTTATAAATTGTTAGCTTTGTGAAACCTTCAGAAAGGTCTGTATTATTGCCTCTTCGTTGGCATCCCCTTCCTCCAGGAGACCAACTTCCAACAAGATTGCCTTCATCGCTGCAGCATCACAGGCCATACGGGCCGTATCGAACTTTTCTAACAGACCCGCAACAAACAAACGCTCATTTCCTGTCATGCCTGCATATTCTTTCTTCACGCTGTCAGCCTCATTGCGTTTACTCCAGCATGAAGGCGGGCCGCAGCCCACCTTCGAACTTTGTGCTAAGCCTTAGTCCAGCTTGTTGCCTTCAGAGTCCCAGAACTCGATGTCACCGAGGTCAAGCGACCTGATACCTTCTTCGATCTTGGCGCGGTCACCCACGATCATCCAGGTCAGTTTTTCCGGATGTCTGTTTATTTTCTTTTTTTCAGTCTTTATGCAGTACAAAAAAAAATCTGCGATGAAATTAGTAAAAATATGTGTCAGCCCCCTGCCAGATAAATGGAGTGGAAAGATAGAGTC
>JBNKYQ010000298.1:0-3383 GCA_050300975.1 Kordiimonas sp. | reverse complement strand
ACAGGAACCCGGTGTCCGCGGCTTGGGGCTGTTGGCTATGCTGTGCTGGTACGTCCAGGAGCCGGTCGAGAAAGGCATCAGCACCAGCGTCCGCATCCATCGGCGCGGCCATATCGGCCAACAGGGCATCAAGCGCCAGCTCGGACGCCGCAAAGGCAGCGCCCTCATCGGTTGTCAGGAACAGGCGGGCCCGTTCGGCCATATCCGCAGGCCAATGGGCCCTGTCAGCCCCGTGAGCGACGCGCGCCAATTCAAACTCTTCAATTGTCATGGGCTTCATCTTTGCCCTCCTATCCTAAAACCGCAAGTAAGCCGCTCTTGCTGCCTTCTAGCTCGTCCCTGAGCTTCGCCCGCGCCCGCACCAGCAGGCTTTCATAGGCCTTCAACTTCAAATCCATTACCTCTGCGGCCTCTATGTTCGACAGGCCGTCAAAATAGCTAAGCGTAACCGCCACCCTCTGGCGCTCCGGTAAGTTTGAGACCGCGGCCCTCATCGCACGGTTAGCGCTTTCGGTGACCATGGTTTCTTCGGCATTGTCAGCCTCATCCTGCTGGTCAAAACCCTCCGGCAACGGGTCGGGAGTGCGCTTGCGCTTTTCGTCCAGGCACCGGTTCACCACAATGCGGTGGAACCAGGTGGTGAATTTGGCCTTCTTTGCGTCAAATCGGTCCGCGTGGGTCCATAGTTTGACAAAGGCTTCCTGCACCAGATCTTCCGCCTGCGCCATATCGCCCATCATGCGGTAGGCCAGCGCCCGGTAGCGGAGGCCATGGCGGTGCACCAGCACGGCGTAGGCCCCCCTGTCAGCCGCGGCAACATGAGTTACCAGCGTCTCATCATCCAGTTCTTCACTCTTTTGCCGCAAGCTCTTACTCTTCAGGCACAACACATTCTCTGATCCTGATACGGACGAGAGAGGCATCCCCCTTCGCAAAAATTGGGGGTGACGGAACAACCCTATCACATTAGCGTAATATCACCACGCTATGGCATACGCCATTGACGTACCAGTCTCTAGCTGCAATGAACATCAGCTAAGGCGTTGTTTCAGGGAAGAGATTATGAAGATTGCAGTCATCGGCACGGGTTATGTAGGGCTTGTTTCAGGCACCTGTTTTTCCGAGTTCGGCCACACGGTCACGTGCGTGGACAAGGCCCCGGGGAAAATTGACGCCCTGAACCAGAATATCATGCCGATCTACGAGCCCGGGCTCGATAGCATGGTTGCCAAGAACCGCGCTGCCGGACGGCTGCATTTCACCACGGACCTCGGCGCCGCCATGAAAGAGGCCGAGGCCGTCTTCATCGCCGTGGGCACCCCAAGCCGGCGTGGCGATGGCCAGGCGGACCTTCAGTATGTGTTTGCAGCTGTTGAGGAGGCCGCCAGCCACATCACCGATTATACGGTCGTGGTCACCAAATCCACCGTGCCGGTGGGCACGGGCGCCAAGATCAAGGAAGTGCTGACCACCAAGCTGGACGAGAGCCTGTTTGATGTGGCCTCCAACCCCGAATTCCTGCGCGAAGGCGCGGCAATTGAGGATTTCATGCGCCCGAACCGCGTGGTGTGCGGCGCCGATACCGAGCGCGCGCAGGCTGTCCTGAAGGAACTCTACCGCCCGCTGTTCCTTAATGAAACGCCGGTTCTGTTCACCAGCCGCGAGACGGCCGAGGTGATCAAATATGCCGCCAACGCCTTCCTCGCCACCAAGATCAGCTTCATCAACGAAATGGCGGACCTGTGCGAAAAAGTCGGCGCGGATGTTCAGGAAGTGGCGAAAGGCATCGGTCTCGACAGCCGTATCGGCGCCAAGTTCCTGCACGCGGGCCCCGGCTATGGCGGCAGCTGTTTCCCCAAGGATACCCGGGCGCTTGTCAGCACGGCGGACGAACACAAGGTTCCCATGCGGATCGTGCGGTCGGTGGTTCAGGTGAACGAAGAGCGCAAGCGCGCCATGGCCGACAAGATCATCCGCGCGTGTGGCGGCACGGTTGACGGCAAGAAGATCGCCATCCTCGGCCTCACCTTCAAACCCAACACCGACGACATGCGCGAAAGCCCGTCGCTCGATATCATCCCGGCGTTGCAGGCCGCGGGCGCAAGTGTGGCCGCCCATGACCCGAAGGGCATGGAAGAAGCACGCGAACTCCTTGAAAACATGGAGTTTTGTGACGATCCCTATGACGCCATGACCGGCGCCGATGCGCTGGTGATCCTGACAGAATGGAACCAGTACCGGGCGCTGGACCTTGGGCGCATGAAGGAACTTCTGAAGACGCCGGTGATGGTCGACCTCAGAAACATCTATGGCCGCGCCGACCTCGCGGCCGAAGGCTTCAAATATGTGGGCGTGGGGCGGTGCCCGGTATAGGGCACCCGAATAAGGGCACACATCGTCGCCCATTGTGCCCATTTTGGCAAAAAGGGCACACCCATAGGGCCCAACGTGTGCCCAAAAGGCCTCTCTGGAAGGCCGCGTCTTGACGATGGCGACCCTCAAGAACCCCCACAAGCGCATCTGGGCCATCGCCGGACCTGCAATTATTGCAAATTCATCAGCGCCGCTCGTGGGGCTCGTGGACACCTGGATCATTGGCCACCTGCCAGCGGCGAAATATCTGGCGGCGGTCAGTGTTGGCAGCCTCCTGTTCAGCTATGTTTACTGGGCGTGCGGTTTCCTGCGCATGAGCACCACCGGGCTGGTGGCACAGGCCCACGGGCGAGATGACCAGGACCAGGTGGCGCGGGTGCTCCTTCGCGCGACCATGCTGGCGACGCTTCTGGGGCTCGCGTTCCTCTTGCTCGCAGTGCCGTTCCGTTCAGCGGCGCTCACATTCCTCGACCCACCCGCTGACGTCATCCCGCTTTTTGACACTTATTTTGACATCCGGCTTTGGGCGATCCCGGCGGCGCTTCTGGGGCTCGGGGTCAACGGTTTCCTGATCGGCACCGCACGGGCCAAGCTGTCGCTTTATGTGCAGCTGACGCTCAACATCGCCAACGCCTTCCTCAGCCTTCTGTTCGTGCTGGGGTTCGACATGGGCGTGGCAGGCGTAGCGCTGGGTTCACTGATCGCCGAATGGCTGGCGGTGGCGCTGGGGCTTCTGTTCATCAGCCGCACGCTGGGGCTGCGCGCGCTCGCCGCCGCCGTGCGGGAGAGCGAGACCTATAACCCGGCCAAAATGAAAAAGCTGATGAGCGTGAACGGCTTCATCTTTGTTCGCACGCTTTTGCTGATCCTCGCCTTCGCGCTGCTGACCCGCGAGGCAGCGGCGCTTGGCGGCGTGGCGCTGGCGGCTCATTTTGGCGACGGCACGCTGCGCCCCACCGACCTGGCCGCCAGCCTGACCGGCGCGGTGGTCAAAGACCCGGTGCAGGACG
>JBNKYQ010000297.1:0-3393 GCA_050300975.1 Kordiimonas sp. | reverse complement strand
TGGACGAACGGGACAAGTCTGACTACCAGACGGTTTTCGCGCGCGAGGACGGCGCTGTGGCCGCGCCAACCGCTGGGCTGCATTTCACGCCAGAACTGCTCGCGGCCCTGGACGCCAAGGGCGTCAAACGCCACACGGTCACGCTGCATGTTGGGGCAGGGACTTTCCTGCCAGTCAAGGCCGAGCGCACCGAAGACCACAAGATGCACAGCGAATGGGGCGAAATCACCCCAGAGGTTGCCGATGCGCTGAATGAAGCGCGGGCGAATGGCGGGCGGATTGTTGCGGTCGGAACCACATCCTTGCGGCTACTCGAAAGCGCGGCATCGGAAGACGGTATCATTCACCCGTTCTCCGCCGACACGGATATCTTCATCACGCCCGGCTACCGCTTCAAGGGCACAGACCTGCTGATGACCAACTTCCATCTGCCCAAATCCACGCTTTTCATGTTGGTATCGGCCTTTGCAGGACTTGAGACCATGAAAGCGGCCTACGCTCACGCCATTGCGGCGGAATACAGATTTTATTCCTACGGTGACAGCAGCTTGCTGTATCCCGAGAACAGGTGACCCATGCGCGAACGCTTCAAATATGACATCCACGCCACCGACGGCGCTGCCCGGACCGGCACCATCCAGATGATGCGCGGCGACATCCGGACGCCGGCCTTCATGCCCGTGGGCACTGCAGGTACCGTGAAGGCCATGATGCCGGAAAGCGTGCGTTCAACGGGCGCGGATATCCTTCTGGGGAACACCTATCACCTGATGCTGCGGCCCACGGCTGAGCGCGTGCACAAGCTTGGCGGCCTGCACACATTCATGAACTGGGACCGACCGATCCTGACAGACAGCGGCGGGTTTCAGGTTATGTCGCTGACCCAGCTCAGGAAAATGAGCGAAGAGGGCGTGACCTTCCAATCCCACCTAGACGGCAGCAAAATTCTGCTGACGCCAGAGCGGTCGATGGAAATCCAGCGCCTCTTGGGGTCCGACATCGTCATGTGCTTCGACGAATGCACACCGTATCCCGCGACCGAGGATCAGGCGAAGGACTCGATGGAGCTATCCATGCGCTGGGCCAAGCGCTCACGCGACGGGTTCGACAGCGGCGCGGACCATGCCGCGCGTTCCGCTTTGTTCGGTATCGTGCAGGGTAGCGTGTACGAAGACCTGCGCTTCCGTTCGATCGACGCACTCGAGGAAATCGGGTTTGACGGCTATGCGGTCGGCGGCCTTGCTGTTGGCGAAGGCCAGGAAATGATGTTCCGTGTGCTTGATTTCACCATGCCTCGCATGCCCAAACACACCCCACGTTACCTGATGGGCGTTGGAAAGCCCGACGATATCGTGGGTGCGGTTGAGCGCGGGATCGATATGTTCGACTGCGTCATGCCAACCCGGTCGGGCCGCACAGGGCAGGGCTTCACATGGCGCGGTGCCATCAATATGAAGAACGCCCGCCACAAAGACGATATGCGCCCCATTCAGGAAGGCTGTGCATGCCCGGCCTGTACCCAGTATAGCCGCGCATACGTTCATCACCTGATCCGTGCGGGTGAAATTTTGGGCGCCATGCTGCTGACCTGGCATAACCTTCAGTTCTACCAAGACCTGATGGCGGGCCTCAGGCAGGCCATCAGCGACGGTCGCCTGACCGAACACGCCAACAATTTCCGTGAGACCTATGCACTTGGGGACATCGATCCGCTTTGACTAGCGGATGACGACTGGCGAATAGAACCTGAGTGATAGGTCATCACCGCTGCAGGACGACCGCTCCATACGCGCCTGCGGCGCCTGCCAGAAGGCCATCACATCCGTGAGCACGCAGGCGTTCTGGGCGTGCGTAACATGCCCCAGTGCCTTGTAGCGGCGGAATAGGTATCCAGCGTGACCTGCGAACGCCCTTGCGACAACATCCGGTGGTGTGACAGGGTCCAGTTCCCCACTCAACACCAGGGTCGGCACATCAGCCAATAAAGGGGCTCCTCCGAAGGTCTCAGGCGGGGTCACGCCAAGGGCGGCGCAGGCATATTGCTGTCGCCACGCCAGGTAGCTAAGAAACGGCGCCATCTCAGGATGCTTCAGCTTGTCACCCTCTAGCGCCCTGTACCAACGCTCCATAGGTAGTTCCCGGCAGCGGATCAGGTGATGCATGCCTGTGTTCAGGCCGTCCCCCGGATAAAGTAGCTGGTCAAGTAACAGACCGAAGCGTTCGCGCATGTGTTTCGGGGAGGCGGTAATATAGGGCAGGATCGCAGCCCGAACTGGTGACCTGAGCGCATGGAAGCTGCTGACCAACAATTGTTCCCTGGTGGGGCGAGCATAGGCGTCTATCTGACCAGACCGGATGTCCTTCAGGGCCACGGCCGGGCCGGTCGCAGCGTTCTGGGCAGCGATACCCGCCAGGAGGTCGCGTTCAAGGCGCAGTCTTTTGGCCGGACAGTAGAAATGGTCCCGGCAATAGCCGCTCAGCACCTTTAGGGCGTTAAAGAAGTTGGTACCTGTATGCCAGAAGCCATCTTCCCAAGGCGTTTCCGGTGAATCAAGGGTCTGTGAAAGCGTACCTGCAGGGTCACTAGCCGCAAGTGCCAGAGAGATCCTGGTGCCATATGATTCGGCGAAAATGTGCCACGACGGCAGCCCCAGGCTTTGGCGCAAAGTTCTCAGCTGCCGGGCAATGGTTTCAGTCCCAAGGTCAGCAGCCATGCCTGTCGCCAACGTCTGGTGTATCTGGGAAAAACACCGGTCAAGCTTGGCCGCCTGTTGTTCACGGCCATAAATCACTGCATCTTCCGCCGATGGCGCTATGCCCCAGACGGCATCTGCAGCATTATCGCTGTGGCAGTCCAGTTCCAGAATGCCGTCTCCAATTGCGGGAACAAGAATCACCCGGCCTGAAGTTTGAGCCAAAGCGGCGAATCTTTGCCTCTGGGGCGCGGCCAGGCTGCCTGGACCACCCAAAAGATAGAGAACCGGCACTTCAACGCTTTGTGATGAGGCATCGGGCCTGTGAAGGAAGACATCAAAAGACGACCCTGGCTGCCTGCACCATGCACCGCTTGGAGCTTCCGCGAGAAAGTTGGTGTCACAGCCGACGCCATCCTGTGGCTCGGCGCTTTGAGACGCGCCTGCAGGATTTGACCAAGCGCCCCCAAAAAATATGACCGATATCGCCGCCGTTATAAATTTCTTCATGAAAATCAGCTTATCCTGCCTTTGAAATTGGCGCAATTCCGGGGTGTGGGGAAGGGCTGTCAGAAAAATTTCATTTTAGGTGACACTTTTGCTTGACGGTCCGGAATGATGCCCCTATGTTCCGCCGCGTTCCCGGGGGAAACGCTCCGACGAACATTTGTGTGAGGGCCCGTAGCTCAGCTGGTAGAGC
>JBNKYQ010000296.1:0-3404 GCA_050300975.1 Kordiimonas sp. | reverse complement strand
CAGCCCAGATGGGCGCGTCGGCCAGCATGCCGGCGGCGTCTGGCGCGATCCAGCCGCTCACATAGGTGGAGGCCATCAGCACTGCGGGCTGCGTGGCGGCCAGCAGGAAGATACTGCCAATCAGCTCCACCCATTTGTCCTCCGGCTTCTCGTTCGCATGCGAAAAGAAGGTCGAACGCAGCGCTTCAGCCACCGCGAAAGCCAGAAAAATCCCAAAAAGAATAAGCCCGTATGGCATGTTGTGTGTCCCTTCCGATGCGGCCAGTAGCCTTCCCTGATGAACACCATAGCCTTTATTCTTGGCCAAGAATGTTAACTGGTTTACATTTCCTGCATGAGCTTCATTTTCAATTTTGGCATTCCCGGCCTCATGGAGGTGCTGCCCGCGCATATGCGGGCGCGCTTTGACGCTGTGGGCAGCCTGAAGCGCTACCACGACAAGCAGCATATCCAGAGCCGGGGCGACCAGACGGCTGGCTTTTCTGTGATAAAATCAGGCTCTGTTGTCTTTGGTAAAAGTGACCGGGAAGGCCGCTTTATCACCACAGCTGTGCTGGAGGCCGGGCAATGCTATGGCGAGTTCACGGTCTTCGGCGGTTTGCCGCGCACGCACGACGGCTATGCCGAAGGCGAGACGGTCATCAGCCACCTGTCGAAGGCCCAGTTTGACCAGCTGCTGCTGGATGAGCCCACGCTTGCGGCGCCGATCATCTCGCTTCTGACGGTCAGGCTGCACCATATGCTGGAGTGGGTCGATGACCTCAGGCGCTATCCGCTCAAGTACCGGTTGGGCAAGACGCTCCTGTTGATGATGCAGGGCCCGGGGGACGATCTGGTCGCGGCAACGCAAAGCGATCTCGCGGACCTGATGGGCGTCAGCCGGGTGGCCGTGGCGCAGGTGCTGGCGGACTATAAGGCCCAGGGTTTTGTTGCCACCGAATATGGCGGTGTGCGCCTGCTGGACAAGGGGGGCCTCAAGGCCTGGCTTAAGGGGTTCGAGACCATCGATCCGGTGGTGCCGGCAACACCCCTCTTTACAGATGCGGCGCTTTAGCCCGCCGTGATGATCCGGTGGGGCGGCACGCCGCCGACATAATAGGCCAGTTCGGCGGGCTCGCTGATGTCAAATAGCAGGATATCCGCCTGCTTGCCCATCTCAAGCGTGCCCAGCTCGGCTTCAAGCCCAAGGGCGCGGGCGCCATTTATGGTGATACCCTGCAGCGCTTCTTCAGGCGTCATGCCAAAGAGCGTACAGCCCATATGCAGTATCAGCTGCAGCGATAGCACGGGTGAACTGCCCGGGTTGGCATCGGTCGCCAGCGCCATGCGAACACCCGCCTGGCGCATCATCTCAACCGGTGGGCGTTTGGTTTCCTGCAGCACATAAAAGGCGCCTGGCAGCAGCACCGCTACGGTGCCCGCGTCGGCCATGGCGCGCACGCTTTCAGCGCTGGCGTATTCGAGATGGTCTGCAGATAAGGCTTGGTAGTTGGCCGCTAGCGCGCCGCCTGAAAGGTCCGACAGCTGATCCGCATGCAGCTTAACGCGAATGCCGTGCGCTTTGGCCGCATCAAACACGCGGGCAGTCTGGGCGGGGCTGAAGGCGATGCCTTCGCAGAAGGCGTCGACGGCATCGGCCAGGCCTTCCTTGGCAACAGCCGGGATCATCACATCGCACACATGGGCGATATAGCCGTCTTTATCGTCTTTGAATTCAGGTGGCAGGGCATGGGCGCCGAGGAAGGTGGTGCGCACGCGCAGGCCCACCTCAATCGCGGCTGCCTTCGCGGCCCGCAGCATCTTGATCTCGTCATCAAGGGTCAGGCCGTAACCGGATTTGATTTCAACCGTCGTGACGCCGTCAGCCGCCAGTCGTTTCAGGCGCTTCACAGCAGAGGCTGTCAGCTCCTCCAAGCTTGCAGCACGGGTGTTCGTAACGGTCGACAGGATGCCGCCGCCGCGGCGCGCGATTTCTTCATAAGAAACCCCGTTGAGGCGTTCCTCAAATTCGCGTGCCCGGTTGCCGCCATACACAATATGGGTATGGCAATCCACGAACCCCGGGAAAGCCCACATGCCGCCACAGTCGATGTCCTCTTGCCCACGGGCGCCATCAGGCAGGTCAGCCGTTGGGCCTACAAAGGCGAGTCGGCCATCCCTGACGCCAATCGCACCGTCCATGATGGCGCCATATGGCGCGCCGCCTTCAACCATGGTGGCGATGTTCACATTGCGCAACAGCGTGTCAAACATGGGTTTTCCCTCTTCATCCCTCTCCCTGTCTTTTCGAGTATCACAAGAATCGATTGACAGAAAGACTAACCTGTATGAACTTGTATATACAAGTTGGAGAGGGCGATGCAAAAACATTATTTTTCCGAAGGGCTGGTGGGCAAAGACTGGCAGTTTGATATCTGCATGACCGTGGCGCCGGACGGCATGATCACATCGCTTGAAAGCGGGGTGAAGGCCCCCACTGGTGCGCCCTTGCATGGCCCTGTGCTGCCAGCTATGCCCAATCTCCACAGCCATGCCTTCCAGCGCGCGTTCGCTGGCCTTGCCGAATTCCGGGAAGCTGGCGCGTCCGATTTCTGGAACTGGCGGAACGCCATGTATCATTTCGCGCGCCACATGACGCCCGAAGCGGTGGAGGTGATATCGAGCGCGCTTTATGTGGAGATGCTGAAGGCTGGCTATTCAGCCGTGGGGGAGTTCCACTATCTCCATAACGCGCATGAGGACCAGTCGCTTGCGATGTCAGAAGCGGTCCTGAGGGCGGCGAACGCGAGCGGTATTGCGCTCACGCACTTGCCGGTTCTCTATCAGGCGTCGGATTTTGGCGGCGAGCCACCGCTTGAGGGGCAGGCGCCTTTCCTTCATTCAACAGATGATTTCACGCGGCTCCTGAAGGTTTTGAAGCCGCGCTTTGATGGCCGCCACAAGCTGGGGTTGACGTTCCACAGCCTGCGTGCAGTGCCCGAGGAAAGCTTCGCCCCCGCCATCGACGCGATCGAGACGCTGGACATGAAAGCGCCGATCCACATCCATATCGCTGAACAGACCCGCGAGGTGAATGCGTGCCTTGACTGGGCAGACAAGCGCCCGGTCGAATGGCTCTTGGATACCCAGAATGTGGACGAACGCTGGTGCCTGGTGCACGCAACCCACGTTGTGGAAGCCGAATGGCGCGGCATGGCGGATCGCGGCTGTGTGGTGGGCCTTTGCCCGACCACGGAGGCCAACCTGGGCGACGGCATCTTCCCCGCGCATGAGTTCGTTAAGGCCGGTGGCCGTTTCGGTGTGGGCTCGGATAGCCACATCAGTATCGATGCGCGCGAGGAACTCCGCCTTCTGGAATATGGCCAGCGGCTGGCGCGGCAGGCCCGTACGGTTCTGACGGGCGC
>JBNKYQ010000295.1:0-3452 GCA_050300975.1 Kordiimonas sp. | reverse complement strand
CGTCGTAGGTCAGGTCGGGGCCCGCGGTGCCGAGGAAGCTCACCGCCACCGCGGAGCGCTCGGTGGCGATGATCGGCCCCGGGATGACCATAAGCGCGGCAGTGGCGGGCAGCGTGAGCATCAGCGAAAATTCGATCGCTTTGTTCTGTTGCCTCAGCGCCCCGGCTTCGTCGCCGCCCGCCAGCAGGCGTGAAATACTTGGTAGAAGCACGGTGCCAACAGCCACGCCAATAACCCCGAGCGGCAGCTGGTTCAGCCTGTCGGCGTAAAACAGCCAGGACACAGACCCTTCCGGCAGCAGGCGGGCCGCCAGAAGCACATCAATCAACAGATTGATCTGGATGATGCCCGCGCCGATGGCCGCGGGCGCGATGACCCGCATCAGTTCGCGCACGTCTTCACTTGGTTTCGGCAGCGCCAGCCTGATCTTCAGCCCGGCCCGGTGGGCGGCGCGCACCAGCCATAGAAACTGTGCGATGCCTGACAGAGACACGCCAGCCGCCAGCGCGCGTGCCGCCCCGATCTCGCCTTCTCCGAACGCCAGCAGCGCGCCGATCATGAAGATGTTCAGGATCACAGGGGCAAAGGCTGCGGCGGAATAGCGCTCCATGGCATTCAGCATGCCGGCGTAGAAGGTCACCAGCGAGATCAGCGCCAGATAGGGGAAGGTGTAGCGCCCCAGCTCCACCGTCAGGTCGAACTTGGTCGCGTCCCCTTCGAACCCGCCCGTGAGCCCCAGCATCACCGGCACCATGGCGGCTTCCATGATCAGGAGGAATACCAGGAGGATCGGCAACAGCCAGGCAAATACCCGGCTGGCGAAATCAAGCGCGGCCTGCTGGCTTTCCGGCGTGATGTCCTTGCCAAGTGCACGGGCGAACAAGGGGACGAAACCGACTGAAAAGGCCCCCTCAGCAAAAAGCCGCCGGAAGAAATTCGGCAACTTGAATGCGATGAAGAAGGCGTCGGACGCCATGCCTGCACCCAGGTAGCGAGCCATCAGGACGTCGCGCACAAAACCGAAAAGCCGGCTCAGGAGCGTGAAGCCCCCGACGGTGGAAATCCGTTTCGCCAGGCTCACGCGGCTGTCTCCGTATGCATATTCTTGCGGGTGAAGATCTGTTCGCCTTTGGCCGCCTTGAGGAGCTTGTCCTCAATATTCCGCAGCCGGATTTTATTGTTCACCTTCTGGCCTACCAGGTCACGAACGTAGAAAACGTCGATCGCCCGCTCGCCATAGGTGGCAACATGGGCGGACACTAGGGAAAGTTTGAGCCGGTAGAGCGCATAGGCAAGGTCATACAGAAGACCCGGGCGGTCCTTGGCGTTCACCTCGATCACTGTTGACCAGTTGGAGGCCTTGTTGTCGATCAGCACCACGGGCTCCACCTCGAACGCGCCGTCCTTGGCACCGAATACCCGTTTTTCCTTCAGCCGTTCTTTCAGTTTCACGTTGCCCTTGAGGGTCTCGAGGATGGTTTCCTCAAGCTTGTCAAGCTGGCGGCGGCTGTCGAAGGCATTGCCGTCCATGTCCTGGACCGCGAAGTTATCCATGGCGAGACCATCGCGCGACGTGTGGATTTTCGCCCCCTGAATGGCCGCCCCCGCAACTCCCAGCGCGCCCACGATGCGGGCAAACAGGCCGGGGTGATCCTGCGTATAGACAGACACTTTGGTCATATCCTGGAACTGCTCGACGCGGGCGGTGACACCAAGGGCTGAACCGGTCTCGTCCGTCTTTTTCATCAGACGGGCATTCTGCGCCAGCGTACGCGGACCTTCGGCGATCCAGTAAGCGTCATTCATGCGCTTCACGTGGGCGTCGAATTCCTTCTTGCTCCAGGATTTGAGCGTCTCGCGCAGTTCTTCCTGCTTCGCCTTGACGCGCTCGTTGCGGCCTTTCGTTGCGTGTCCCGCCAGCAGCACTTCTTCGGCCGAATAATAAAGTTCGCGTAACAGCTGGCCCTTCCAGCCGTTCCACACGCCCGGCCCTACGGCGCGGATGTCAACCACGGTCAGCACCAGCAGAAGGCGCAGGCGCTCCGGGCTTTTTACCAGTTCGCAGAAATCCAGGATGGTCTTGTGGTCGCTGAGGTCCCGCTTGAAGGCGGTGTTGCTCATCAGAAGATGCCAGCGCACCAGCCAGGCCACGGTTTCCGTCTCTGCTGCCGTCAGGCCCATGCGCGGACACAGTTTTTCGGCGACTTCCGCACCCAATACAGAATGGTCCCCGCCGCGGCCCTTGGCGATATCATGCAGGAGCACAGATACATAAAGCACCCGGCGTGAGATGACTTTCTGGATCACATCGGTTGACAGCGGGTGGTCATCCCTGAGTTCCCCGCTTTCGATACGGGGCAACAGCCCGATGGCGCGGATGGTATGCTCATCCACCGTATAGTGGTGATACATGTCATACTGCATCTGCGCGACCACGCGGCCGAAGTCGGGGATGAAACGGCCGAATACGCCCGCCTCATTCATGCGCCTGAGGTTGATCTCGCCTTCCTTGGTGCTTGTCAGCACCGACAGGAAATGCTCATTGGCTTCCGGGTCGCGGCGTACCTTGTCGGTGATGCGGCTGAGGTTCAGCTTGATCAGCCTGAGCGCATCCGGGTGGATATCAAAGCCCTTGTCGTCCGCGACGGCAAAAATCTTCACCATCAGAACCGGGTTTTCTTTAATATCGTCTGGACCAACAAATGTCAGACGGCCTGCTTCAACAGCAAAGTCCTGAACCTTCTTGGTGCGCCGGAAGCGCGCCAGGAAGGTACTTTTATGCTGGCGTTCTTCAAGCACCGCACAGAAAATCCGCGTCAGGTCGCCAACCTGTTTGGCCACCAGGAAATAGTGCTTCATGAAGCGTTCAACGCCGGAGGCCCCTGGGTGGTCCTTATAGTGCAGTTTTTCCGCCAGCATGCGCTGCATGTCGAATGTCAGCCGTTCTTCGGCGCGGCCGGCGATGAAATGCATGGCCACCCGCACGGTCCAGAGGAAGCTTTCAGCCTTCTTGAACTGGCGGTTTTCGTGGATTGTTAGCATGTCGTCGCCGATCATCTTGTCGCGCGAAATGCCGCCATAAAGGTAGCGGGCGATCCACCACATCGTCTGCAGGTCGCGAAGGCCGCCTTTGCCGTCCTTGATGTTCGGTTCCACCACATAGCGGCTGTCGCCCATCTTCTGGTGGCGCTTGTCGCGTTCCTCAAGCTTCAGCTCAATGAATTCCGACCCCGAGGTCGCCACCACGCGGCGGATGAAGCGTTTGGCGGCTTTCTGGAACAGGGTTTCTTCGCCCCACACGATCCGCCCTTCGAGCAGCGCGGTGCGGATCGTCAGGTCTTCCTTGGCGAGCCGCGAGCATTCTTCGGGCGTGCGGGTTGCGTGGCCTACCTTGATGCCCAGGTCCCACAGCACATAGAGCATGTATTCCACAACGCTTTCAGCCCAGGGCG
>JBNKYQ010000294.1:0-3467 GCA_050300975.1 Kordiimonas sp. | reverse complement strand
CTGCGGTGGGGCGAGGCGGGCGAAGCGCCGTGCCTTGTGGTGTGCAATTTCTCCCCCGTGCCGCGCTATGGTTACCGCGTGGGCGTGCCCTATGGCGGCCACTGGGCTGAGGTGATGAACACGGATTCAGCCCACTATGGTGGGTCGGATGTGGGCAACTATGGCGGCATGAGCGCAGAGCACGTGCCATGGCATATCAAGCCATATTCGCTGATGCTGACGCTACCGCCACTGGCCACTATTGTGCTGCGCCATCAGGGTTAGGGCACATTCAAACGATCACAGAAAAGGGCTCGCACGTGCGGGCCCTTTTTCTATGCAAGTATATCTTGATCTGGGCAGGATGCTTTTCTGGCATGAGAATGTCATGAAACCGTGCTTACTTGGCTGTATTCTCTATGTTTTTTATTCTTGACCAAAAAGTCAGGAATCGGTAGCGTGCAAGTGGGAGTGGAAAAATTAGGGAGTGGTTATGACGCACAAGCTTTGTGGTGCGGCAGGGGGCAAAAGCCTGTCGGATGACGAGATTGCCGCCAACTTCGGGGACCTGCACAGGCCCTTGTCCCAGCTGCAGGCCATGCAGGCTGCCGACCATTGCATCTACTGCTTTGACGCGCCTTGCATCACCGCATGCCCCACTTCCATCGATATTCCAACCTTCATCCATCAGATACGTACGCGCAATGTGGACGGTGCGGCCAAAACCATTCTCAGCCAGAATATCATGGGCGGCACATGCGCCCGGGCGTGTCCCACTGAGGTGCTGTGTGAGCAGGCGTGTGTAAGGAACCACGGTGATGAAGCCCCGGTTGAGATCGGCCTTCTGCAACGCTTCGCGGTGGACCACCTGATGGCCAAAGGCGGCGCGCACCCGTTTGAACGCGCGGCTGATAGCGGCAAGCGTGTCGCTGTTGTGGGCGCAGGGCCGGCGGGGCTCGCGTGCGCGCACCGCCTTTCCATGTTGGGCCACAGCGTGACGGTATTTGAAGCCAAGCCCAAGGCTGGTGGCCTGAATGAATATGGCCTGGCTGCCTACAAGATGGTTGATGATTTCGCGCAAAAGGAAGTCGAGTTCCTGATGGGTATCGGCGGAATCGAGATCAAGTACGGTAAGGCGCTTGGGAAAGATGTAGACCTGCGCGAGCTTCGCGACACATTCGACGCTGTCTTCCTGGGTGTGGGCCTTGGCGATACCAACAAGTTAGGCCTTGCAGGCGAAGACAAGGAAGGCGTCCTTGACGCTATCGACTTCATCGCGGACCTGCGGCAGGAAAGTAATAAGGCAAGTGTCATGGTGGGCGACCGGGTGATTGTCATAGGTGGCGGCAACACTGCGATCGATGCAGCTGTACAAAGCAGGGCCTTGGGTGCGTCAAGCGTTACGCTGGTCTATAGGCGCGGGGAAGACGCCATGAGCGCCACGGGGTTCGAGATTGAGCTTGCGCGCACAAACGGCGTGACGGTTGTGCTGTGGGCGAAGCCAGTGGCGATCCACGGCGGCGGGCATGTGACAGGCATGGTGTTTGAGCGCACCGCCTATGACGCGGAGTCCGGCAAGCTGGTGGGGACCGGGGAAACCTTTGACGTGCAAACTGATATGGTGCTGAAGGCCATCGGGCAGAAGCTGGATGGCAGCGCGCTGGATGGGCTTGATCTGGCGAACGGCAAAATCTCCACGCTGGACGGTTATGCCACCAGCCTCTCGGGCGTCTTCGCGGGCGGGGACTGCGTGAAGACAGGCGAGGACCTGACGGTGCAGGCGGTGGAGGACGGCAAGCAGGCCGCCCACGCCATTGACGAATTTCTGAAGGCATAGGAGGGGACCATGGCAGACTTAAGCTGCAAGATCGCAGGGATCGATAGCATCAACCCCTTCTGGCTGGCGTCCGCGCCACCAACGGACAAATATTATAATGTTGTCCGCGCTTTCGAGGCGGGCTGGGGCGGTGTTGTGTGGAAGACGCTCGGCGAAGATCCCCCGGTGGTAAATGTCTCCAGCCGCTATGGTGTTCACCAGGATGCAAACAGAGGCGTTATCGGCATCAACAATATCGAGCTGATCTCCGACCGTCCTTTGGATGTGAATCTCAAGGAGATCGAGCAGGTCCGCAAGGAATGGCCGGACCGGGTGATCATCGGCTCCATGATGGCGCCGATTGACGAACAGGCCTGGAAAGAGCTGGCGATCAAGATCGCAAACGCAGGCGTGCACGGGATTGAGCTGAACCTCGGCTGCCCGCACGGCATGTGCGAACGCGGCATGGGGTCGGCCATCGGGCAGGTGCCTGAAATGGTTGAACAGACCACGCGCTGGATCAGGGAAGCGGTGGACCTGCCGGTCTTCACCAAGCTGACACCCAACATCACCAACATCCTGTGGTCGGCAGAGGCCGCGAAGAAGGGCGGCGCGCACGCGGTGTCGCTGATCAACACAGTCAACTCCATCGTGTCGGTCGATCTGGATGCCATGGCGCCCACACCCACGGTGGGCGGCAAGGGCAGTCACGGCGGCTATTGTGGTGCTGCGGTGAAACCGATTGCGCTTAACATGGTTGCGGAAATTGCGCGGTCAGCGGACACTCAGGGGCTGGAGATTTCAGCCATCGGCGGGATTGAAACCTGGCGGGACGCTGCTGAGTTCATCGCCCTTGGCGCCAACGGCCTGCAGGTCTGCACGGCGGCCATGCTCTATGGCTTCCGTATCGTGGACGACATGATCTCTGGCCTTTCGAACTTCATGATTGATAAGGGCTACAAAACGCTCGATGACTTCCGGGGAAAGGCCGTCAGGAATACGGTGGACTGGAACGCCCTCAACATGAATTTCGACACCAAGGCCTTTATTGATCCTGACAAGTGCATCGAATGCGGTCGCTGCCATATCGCCTGCGAGGACACAAGCCACCAGGCGATCGAGTATGCGGTAGCGGAAGACGGCAGGCGCAGCTTCACGGTGGTGGACGACGACTGTGTCGGCTGCAACCTGTGCGCCATGGTCTGCCCGGTGCCCGACTGTATCGAGATGCGCCCCGTCGATAACGGCAAACCTTATGTCACATGGCCCGAACACCCGCTGAACCCTTTGAGGGCAGCGGAATAGGGCAAACATCCTACCTGGGGAGGGGGATATGACCGTACTGAACGCAGGACCAAAAGCGAACGACCTTGAAGCCTACTGGATGCCCTTTACTGCCAACCGGCAGTTCAAGGCCAACCCGCGCATGGTGGTGGGCGCGGACGGCATGTATTTCAAGCTCTCCGACGGTCGGGACTTACTCGACGGTATTGCTGGCCTCTGGTGCTGTAACGCCGGCCACAACCGCCCACGCATTGTGGAGGCCATCCAGAAGCAGGCCTACAAGTTCCGGGAGCAGGTTGCCCGGCAGCAGCAGGTATGAGGACACCCTAATTCACCTTCTCACCTCCTGGATCTATTCCTACTTCGCATCCGGCTCCTACGACATGGC
>JBNKYQ010000293.1:0-3479 GCA_050300975.1 Kordiimonas sp. | reverse complement strand
AATAATTCCAGCGAACAGATATCGAAAATAATAAAAGTTATTGATGATATTGCATTTCAGACAAACCTGCTTGCGCTTAATGCCACCATTGAAGCTGCGCGCGCGGGTGATGCGGGCAGGGGCTTTGCCGTTGTGGCGTCCGAAGTGAAATCACTGGCGAATGAAACAGCCAAGGCAACCGAACAGATCACGTCGCAGATCAACGAGATGCAGTCGGTAACGTCGATGGCCGTCGAGGTTATCGGCAGCATTGGCACCGCCAACGAACACCTGAACAGGGTTATGCTTACCGTATCGTCAGCGGTGGAACAGCAACAAGCCACCACGAACGAGATCAGCCGCAGTGTCCAATACACGTCGGAAGGTACCCAGCGTGTGACGACGGAAATCTATGAGGTGGCCGATGGTGCGGAAAAAACCGGTGTGGCCTCTGTTAACGTGATGCAGGCGTCAGAACAGCTCGAACAGCTCGCCCGCGACATCAAGGTGCGCGTCGACAGTTTCCTCGAGGAGGTCTCTGCGGCGAGCGAGCAGGTAGAGCAGGAGCAGGCTGAAGCTGTGATTGTTGAACCTGGGCTTCGGCTGGTCAGCGCTTCGCGATGATATAAACCGCGTGGATGATGCCGGGCAGGTAGCCGCACAATGTCAAAATGATGTTGATCCAGAAATGCTTGCCCAGCCCCTCCTGCAGAAAAACCCCAAGCGGTGGCAGAATGATGGCGATGATGATGCGGATCAGGTCCATTGCATGCTCCTGTGCGGGTTAAGAATATTCAGCTTAACGCACATTATGCAGAATATTCTGCAGAATTATCTTGCATTACCGAATAAAATGTTGTTTATCCCCGTCTCGACTGCAACATATGTTCCGTAATTCGGACATAAAAGGATCATGTTAGGCATGGTAAAGACCACCCATATCAGACGGCATTGCCGAATGCGACGACGCTAAGCTTCTGAACTTCAAGCGTTATTTGCATAGTGGTGCTGTATGCACCAAGGATATGGGAAAAGCCGATGATCACAATTGATCGGGAACGGCCCTTCGATAAGGCAGCAATTGAGAAGCTGCTGGATGTGGCCTTTGGACCAGACCGGTTCAACAAGTCTTCATATAGCCTTCGGGAAAACAATCAGCCAGTGAATGGCCTGTCGTATGTCGCGCGCGCTGACAACAAGATCGTTGGCACCATTCGCTATTGGCCGATTGTGGTGCGCGACCTGCTGGGCGGCAAGTCCGTTGACGCACTTTTGCTGGGGCCGCTTGCGGTATCGCCTGCCGTTCAGGGCAAGGGCGTGGGCGCGCAGCTGATGCACAAGTCGCTGGCTGCGGCAAATGGCGCGGGCCATGACCGGATCCTGCTGGTGGGCGACTATGACTATTATGTCCGGTTCGGGTTCGAGCCAGTACTGCCGCGCTATATCACGCTGCCGGGCGGCAAGGATGCCCGGCGCCTTCTGGTGCGCCAGCCTGCTACCATCAGCTCGCTGCCTTCGGTGGGCAAGATTGTGGTGCCGACACCGGCGCCCGAGCTTGTGCCTGCATTGGCTGGCCTGCTGCCTGATGTGGCCTGACACAGCTGACCTGTTAAGCAAGTTTTCCAACCTGACGCTTTTCTTTGCATCACGAACGCCCATATAGTGGTGCAAGGAGGAGCCAATGGCAGCTGAGACCGGTACCGGCTTGAAGCTGGAAGAGATTTTGAAATAACTGGAGGGCCAGAAGCGTCCGCCGGTGGAGAAATGGAATCCGGATTTCTGCGGTGACATCGATATGCGCATCGCATCCGACGGCACCTGGTACTATATGGGCACGCCTATTACGCGGGAACGCATGGTCAAGCTGTTCGCCACCGTGCTCCGGAAAGATGAAGACGGCAAAACCTATCTGGTGACCCCGGTTGAGAAGATCGGCATCACCGTGGATGACGCTCCTTTCGTGGCCGTTCACTTGGACAGGATTGTGGACGGCGACCAGACAGCCTTCAAATTTACCACTAATGTAGGCGATGAGGTGATAGCGGGGCCTGACCATCCGGTCCGGGTAGAGGTCAATCCAGAAACCGGTGAACCGCGGCCCTATATCCATATTCGCGGGCGCCTTGAGGCGCTGATCAACCGCACGGTGTTCTATGAACTGGTGGAGCATGCGGGCCTGGCGGGTGGTGAACTCACCATTGAAAGCCTGGGCACACGCTTCAGCCTGGGCAGCGTGGAGGCAGAGGACGCATGAGGAATTGGCTCGCCGATGCGCTCAGCGAAGGGAACCCGGCGGCCCGTGGCCGCCGCAGCGACTATGACCTGAACCGGGACGCGAAGCTTATTGAGCAGCAGGGCAAGCCGGTGCGCGACGCAGCCGTGCTGGTGCCGGTGGTCAATCACCCGGGCGAGCCTACGATCCTATTGACCAAGCGCACCGATCATCTGACCAAACATGCCGGACAGGTGAGCTTCCCGGGCGGCAAGGTGGATGAAGGCGATGCTGACGCCGTGGCCGCCGCGCTCCGTGAGGCTGAGGAGGAAGTCGGCCTTGCGCCAGACCATGTGGAAGTATGTGGCTTTCTGGATACTTACCGTACCGGTACAGGCTTCGAGATCGTTCCTGTGGTTGGTTTGGTGAGGCCAGGTTTTGAGCTGACGCTGCAGGAAAGCGAGGTACAGGCCGCCTTTGAAGTGCCGCTTCATTTCCTGCTGGACCGCAAGAACCATCAGCGGCAGAGCGCCATGTGGCAGGGCATCCGGCGCGAATATTATGCCATGCCTTACGGCGACTATTTCATTTGGGGTGCCACGGCTGCTATGCTGGTCAACCTGTGTGATGTGATGGAAGCCGTGCGGGAGAATGCCACGTGATTGCTGTGATCCTGAGACTTGTCCTGTTGCTGTTGCCGATCGTCGCGGTGGTGGTCTGGTTGCGCTGGCGCATGCGTACAGACCGCACCGAAGACGAATTGGCGCGGGACGTGGGAACATTGCGCAAGTTATTGGTTTTGCTGATCATTGTCATGATCGGGGCTGGTTTGGGCCTGAAGTTGACTGACGAAAACACCGGGGATCCACGCACCAAATATATCCCGCCTCACAGTGAGAACGGCCGCGTTGTGCCAGGCAAGCTTGTGCCGGCGGACGAGACACCGAAAGACAGCACCAAAGACAGCCAGGACACTAATCCGGAAAGTGATGACCCGAGTGAGCAAGATCCAGGCTAGTTGGCTCCAGTCCCCCTTTATCCAGGAAATCGCCTTCGTCCTTGGATCGGCAGACATCCGGTTCGTGGGCGGTGCCGTGCGTGACACGCTTGTGGGGCGAGAGATCAAGGATGTTGATGCCGCCACCCGTTGGCTGCCGGAGGAGACCATGGCCAAGCTCAAGGCCGCCGGCGCTGCCGTCGCGCTCGAGTGATCCAGCGCTGCAGGTGCCACGTCATTTGTTCCTAGTGTTCTTAGATGATGCAACGTACGCGTGCGTCTTGATTTGTT
>JBNKYQ010000292.1:0-3488 GCA_050300975.1 Kordiimonas sp. | reverse complement strand
AATCAGCTTCCAGTCCGGTTTGGACTTCAGCTTCAGGGCGTCAGCAGCCGGTGCCTCAAGCTTGGCGGCGGCCTCAACGAAGGCGCTATAGTCTTCAGATGCCCCCGTTACCTTGTTGTGGACACGGTGGTTCTTCGCTTCCACGTCGCCTGCAGCCACACCCCAGTGGGCGGCGGCGGCCTGTTCCAGCATCTGCCGGGCGCCTGCACCCGCCGCGCGGTATGCGTCATAGAAGGCGCGGATTGATGTGGACCCATCCGTATTCTGGTCACCGAACTTTTTGTCGCCGTAGGCTGGCTCGAACACGATACGCGACCAATCGGCTTCAAGTTCGTCGGCAATGATCTGCGGCAGGCCAGTGCGGCTGCCCTGGCCCATTTCAACCCGGTGAATGAAAATGTGGACGGTGCCGTCCGGATCGATGGAAAGATAAGCCGAATTTGTCAGCTTGCCTGCGGTTCCCATTGCCTCTGCTCGCACGCCTTTGGCAAGGATCGGTGCAGCGACCACAAGGCCACCAGCCACACCTAGTGTCTTGAGCGCCCCGCGGCGGGACATGTTCTGGAGATCGAAGCTCATAGCTGGCCTCCCTTCACCTGGCCCGCTGCAACGGCACGGATGGCTTTCTTGATCCGCTGGTAGGTGCCGCAGCGACAGATATTGCCGTACATGGCATTCTCAATATCAGCGTCTGTCGGGTTCGGGTTTTCCTTCAAAAGCGATGCGGCCTGCATGATCTGGCCAGCCTGGCAATAGCCACATTGGGGCACATCATTTTCTGCCCAGGCAATTTGGAGCGCGTGCAGCGTGTCACCGTCCCCGAGGCCCTCAATGGTTGTTACCTCCGTGCCTTCAACGTCTTCCATCCAGGTTTGGCAGGACCGTGTCGCGGCGCCGTCGATATGGACAGTACAAGCACCACACAGCCCAGCGCCGCAGCCGAACTTGGTGCCAGTCATGCCCGCCAGGTCGCGCAGATACCACAGAAGCGGCATCTCGCCGTCACCGTCATAGGAAACGGTTTGGCCATTCAGTTTGAAGTCCATTGAAAATCCCCTCACTCATTCTTGTGTCGTGGAAGGGAGTATAGCGATCGCACGCCTGCTGTCTAAACAACTATTGTTTATCCGACTACCTGATGCGACGAACCGAGTTAATCCTGCCGAGTTATTCCTTCAGGCGGACACTTTCCACATGGGCTGTCACGGCGCCTGGGCTCCAGGTATGGGGCACACCCTGGGGCATATAGTAGCGAATGTTCGACATTTGCCATACCTCGCCCGGCCCAAGCGGTTTGTTATTGCGGTCCAAGCCATAGTCATCTTCATGCACTGGGTAGAAGTCGGCCTCATGGATGATATCGCCGTCCTTGTTCATGAAATTCACATGCACCCGCACGTAGGTGACCGTCTGCTGACCGTTATTGCGAAGCCTGAACCACACGAGCGGCATGCCTGCCTGCTCGCCCGCCGTGCCGCGCCCGGCAAACAAGGCCTCAATCGCGATCTTGTCGCGGTAGCTTTCGCGGGTTTCCCTGGCCATCGGCGATGGGTCCGGCAGTTCCTCAACCGCAAGGAAGATCGGCAGCGCAACCAGCGCTATTGCCGCCCCGAAAAGAAGGACTGTTTTGTTCATGCTTACCCCCAAGTACCATCAGTCGCGAGACGTTATAACAAGACGACCCGGAATGCAGCTTCTTTTTGCGCGGCCTTCTGCAGAGGACCCTCAGGGCTGCGGACGGGAGAAGACCCACTGATCCTCGGTCGACGAGGCCTCGTCAAAACGGTAGCCGCTCACCGTGAACTTCTTCAGGGCTTCTGGCTCGGTCAGGCGGTTGTCAATCACATAACGGGTCATCAACCCCCGTGCCTTCTTGGCCATGAAAGACACCACGCGCGCGCGGCCATCCTTGATTTCCTTGAACACCGGTGTGATCACCCGCGCCTTCAATACCTTCTGTTTCACCGCCTTGAAATACTCATTGGAAGCCAGGTTGATCAGTACGTCATCATCCGCGAGGTCCTCATTCAAAGCTTCGGCGATCTTGGTGTCCCAGAAGCTATAGAGGTTCGGGCCTTTTTTCGTTTGGAATTTTGTGCCCATCTCCAGCCGGTAGGCCTGCATCAGGTCCAAGGGCTTCAACACGCCATAAAGGCCAGACAGGATACGCACGTGGTCGTTGGCGAACGCGCGGTCGTCTTCACTGAGGCTTTTGGCGTCGAGCCCCACGTAAACATCACCCTGGAAGGCATCGAGCGCGGGGCGCGCGTTGGCTGAGGTGAAAGGCGCCTCGAACGCCTGGAAGCGCGCCACATTCAGGTCCGCCAGATTGTCGGAAATGCCCATCATCGCCTTCAGGTCATGCGCCTTCAGCTTCTTGGCGTAGCCCGCAAGCTCAACCGCTTCTGCCATCAGTTTCGGCTGGCCCGCGTCACTCGCCAGGTTTTCGCTTTCGAAATCAAGCTTCTTGGCCGGTGAAAGAACGATGATCATTAAATGCTCCCTGAAACGATACTTATTGCTGCCGGCTTGCCGCTTTACGCAACTGTCCGGCCAACCCCCATACGAGCGTGATGGCGGATGCGATCACAAGCATGACGAAGGCGGCCTGGTTAACGGTCTGCCAGCCATAGAGGTTCAAGATAAGGCCCGCAGCGAAGGACGCAACCCCGGTGGTGGAGAAAACCAGGAATTCATTCAGCCCTTGCACCCTGCCCTTCTCGGCCTGGGTGTGCACACGGGTGAGAAGCGTGGTGCCGCCGACAAAACAGAAGTTCCAGCCAAGCCCTAGGGCGATAAGCGCCACGGAAAAATGCATCACCTCAATGCCTGAAAGCGCCGTCATGAAGGCGACAGAAAAGGCCATGTGGCCGACCAGGAGGATCGGGAACAGGCCGAAGCGCTGGATCAGGAAACCGGTGAACAGGCTGGGCAGGAACATGGCGATCACGTGTTGCTGGATCACGCTCGGGCTTTCCTTACCGATCTCGCAAATCTCCATCGCCAGTGGCGTGGCCGTCATCACGAAGCTCATCATGGCGTAACCCAGGGCTGCGTTGATCACCGCCACGATAAAGCCGGGCTGGCGCACGATGGCGGTCATTGGTCTGGCATCCGCAGGTTCAGCGTCGCCGTCACCCACATGGAATGCTTCATCCAGCGGGCGCAGGAAGGCCACTGGCACAAACACGCACGCCACAACGATGGCAGCGAAAATGAAGGCGCCCATATAGTCGACATCTTTGAACAAGTCGCCGAACAAGCGCCACAGGGTCGGTACAAAGAAAGACGCCACCAGTCCCCCGATCAGCACAAAAGAGATCGCCCGGGGCGACAGCGAGCTCTCGCGCCGCATTGTCACCACTAGCCCGGACGTGACCGTCTCGACCAATCTCGGCGGCTTTGTGAACCGCCGCGGCCTCTGGGCCCGCGACGAGATGGCCGACACCTTTCGCGATCGGCAGATCCCGTCGGCGCAGAAATGGTTC
>JBNKYQ010000291.1:0-3488 GCA_050300975.1 Kordiimonas sp. | reverse complement strand
GATTGTGGAAGGCCGCGATGAAGTGGAGCATATTTTCCGCACGTACCGGGACGCCATCCAGTGGACCCACGACCAGGCAGTGCGGCTGATCAACCAGGGCTACACGCAGGAAGAACTGGCAGAGGCCCTTCCTCGCCTGCCGGAGCACCTGACCATAACCCCCTGGACACGGGAAGTGTATGGCACCGTCAAACACAGCGTCAGGAACTATTTCACTGGCTATATCAGCTGGTTCGATGGCGACGCGAGCACCCTTGACCCCACACCGCGTGTTGAACGTGCGCGCCGCACGGTGGCTCTGATGGGCGGGCGCGACCGGGTCTATGCAGAAGCCGAAAAGGCTATGGAGGGCGGCGACCCACAGTGGGCGTCGGAGCTGCTGACCTATCTGGTGCGCATCGATCATGATGATACAGACGCCCGCCACCTGAAGGCCCGCGCCTTCCGGCAGATCGGCTATCAGACGCTGAATACCAATTGGCGCGGCTTTTACCTCACGGGCGCGAAGGAACTGGACGGCGATGTGGACAGTGTGGCGATCCAGGAAAACTTGCGCAAGCGCTTCAACGCGTCCGCGATTCCGAGCGAACGGCTGCTAAGCCTGATGCGCTATAAACTGGTGCCCGAAGATGCCGCCGACAAGGAGCTGAAGATCGGCTTCGCCTTCCTCGACCGGGATGAGACCTTCACGCTGGAGCTTCGGAACCAGGTGCTGGTTGTTCGCCAGGGCCTGTCGGAAAACCTGAACGCCATGCTGACGCTGGACCGCACCACCTATGACCGCATGATCCGCGGCGAAGTGGGCTTTGCGGGCGCGCTGGTGGACGGCGCCATCACCCTTGACGGAAGCAAACTGGACGTCCTTTCCTTCTTTGGCTCGTTCGATCTGGAGACAAAAGAAATCCCGCTGGTGGTCCGCTGAGCGCCGCCCGCAAACAGGCTGTTTTCCAACAAGCGATCAAATTATTCGCTTGCGCACATTAATGGTTTTCATTAATCAGGTGGATGGGGAATGTAAAAGTGGGAGGCTGGGGTGAACCGCCAACAAGACGGTAAAGCAAAACGTGCCGATGCCACCAGGGCTGCGCTGATCAGCGCGGCTGAGAGGCTGATCGCCGAAAAGGGCCTCGCGTCCGTCTCAACCAGAGAAATACTGCAAGAAGCCGGGCAACGCAACCAGTCTGCGCTGCAGTATCATTTTGGCTCCAAGGAAGGCCTGATGCGGGCCACCATCAGCGAACGCACCCGCCAGATTGACGAGAAGCGCCTGGACCTGATGAAACAGTGGACCGGCAAACCAACCCTTGATGAAGTGCTTGAAGTTCTGATCCTGCCGCTTGCGGAGCTGGCAGAAGAGGAAATCGGCGGCAAGCATTATATCCTGTTCCTGTGCCAGGCCATCACCCAGCCCGACTGGGACCTGAGGCAAGCCATCAAGGATTTTGAGCTGATCGGCCTTGGCCGCGCCTACCAGTATTATGACGAACTGCTGGCAGACCTGCCGGAAGAAGCCCGCGTTGTGCGGCAGGAAATTGCCTATGACGTGGCCATCCTGACGCTGAAGCGCTGGTGCATCCGGGAAATGGAACTGACACCAAAGCAGATCACCAAGCTGGTGATCCACGCCAACAAGGCGATCCTCGAGCCACCCAAACGGTAAGGCCTAGCTCGCTTTTACAGGCTCCGTCAGGAAATTGGGGCTGGGCTTGCCGAAGAAATAGCCCTGGCCGTAATCGACACCCATCTCCAGCAGCAGTTTGGCGTGTTCCTGCGTCTCCACCCATTCGCCGACTGTAACGATCCCCAGATCACGGCACAGCGTAACCATGGATCGGAGGTACGCCCGGTCTTCCTTGTTGTTGATGGCATCGCGGATATAGTCACCGTCGATCTTCAGGGCATCCACTTTCAGCTTCTTCAGATACTGGAAACCGGCGGCGCCCGCACCAAAGTCATCCAGATAAATCTTGAAGCCGATGGCGCGCATTTCCTGTACGACGCCCCCAAGCGCATCCAGATCATGGATCTTGGCGGACTCGGTAATCTCAAGCGACAGATACTGCTTGAGGTCCTTGTTGCCGCGAAGAAGTGCCACCAGCTCAAGCATGAATTCAGGATTCGAAAGCGACCGCCCGGAAGAAAAACTTCTAACCTATTGTTTTTATTGATTTATGCCGCCATTTTCCGGTCGCGGCCCAAAAGCTCGCGCGCCAGCTTGATATAGGCCTGGCTGCCCACACAGCGGTGATCATAAAGAAGCGCCGGCTTGCCGTGGCTTGGCGCTTCGGAAACCCGCACGTTCCGCGGGATAACTGTCTGATAAACCTTGTCACCAAGGAAATCACGCACATCACCCGCCACCTGTTCCGACAGATTATTCCGCTTGTCGAACATAGTCAGCACCACACCGTTGATGGTGAGGTGCGGGTTCAGGCTACCGCGCACTTGTTCGATGGTCTTCAAGAGAAGGCTGAGGCCCTCAAGCGCGAAGAACTCGCACTGCAGCGGTACCAGGACACTGTCGGCCGCGACCAGCGCATTGATGGTCAGGAGCGACAGGGACGGTGGGCAATCGATCAGGATATAATCGAATTCCTCGCGGGCTTGCGCCTTTTCCATGGCGTAGCGCAGGCGGAAATTACGGTGCGGCAGTTCCGCCAGCTCAAGGTCCGCGCCCGAGAGGTCAATGGTCGACGGAATGATCGACAGGCCTGGGACGCCACTGTCGATGATGGCGTCACCAAAGGGTGCGGCGCCCAGCACCACGTCATAGGATGTGATCTCGCGGGCGTGACGGTCGATGCCGAAACCGGTGGATGCGTTACCCTGCGGGTCCAGGTCCAGGATCAGGACCTTCTTCTTAACGGCTGCCATGGCCGTGGCCAGATTGATGGCTGTGGTGGTCTTGCCCACGCCGCCCTTCTGGTTGGCGACGGCGATGATTTTCGCCTTCTTACCCGTCTGCGCAGCAGAACTCATGCAAACCCCTCCCCGGATCAGGCAAAAGCCTTAAATTTCAACATGTTACAACCGTTTTATTGCTGATAGCCTCAAGATGACACCGGATGGGTCGGACAGGCTTTTGAAACGATTGACGTCCATCTTCCAACAAGCTTTTGCTTCGGTCAATTCCTCATCCGCGATCTCACCCTTCAAAAGCCACATCTCTGTATCGTCTGATATGAAAGGTGCTGCCCAATCAAGCAGTTGACTGATGCGGGCGCAGGCGCGGCTGGTAATAATATCTACCGGGAAAATGTCCATTTCCTCAATCCGGCGCGCGTGAATCGTGGCATCAGCGCCTGTTTCACGTGAAACCTGATTCATGAAAGTGCATTTCCGGCCATTCGATTCGACCATATGGGCCGTCGCCACCCCCATAGCTGCGAGCACCAGACCCGGGAAGCCAGCGCCGGACCCGATATCAAGGAGGGTGATTTTTCTGTCGCCGAAGTGCTCCTTCAACAGGGGAGCCAATTGCGCACTGT
>JBNKYQ010000290.1:0-3503 GCA_050300975.1 Kordiimonas sp. | reverse complement strand
ACCACTGGTGTTTGGGCTTTTTCCGGGTCGTCGAAAATATCAGGCGGCAGGTGGTTGAAGGTCAACGTGCCGGTCATGTGGCCGGTTTCGTCCGTCACAATCAACAGGCCGCCCCCTTGCGTGACCAGCAGTTCCCTGGCCTTGACGGCGGGCTCTGTGTCCCGCACGGTGAAGAAATCGCGGGTCATATGGTCTGCCACGCGGGCAGACTTCAGAAGGTAAGTTGCCTTGCCACCTTCCAGCCGCACGCCGCGGTTCGCCAGCTGCATCAGGAAGAAAGAGCGCTCGAAGAAGGCGCTGGTGACCATGCTGGAAACCGCGGAGGCGATCATCACCGCAATGGTGACGTTATAATCGCCCGTGATCTCGAACACGATCAGCATGGTGGAAATGGGTGCGCCCAATACGGCACTTGCCACGGCCCCCATGCCAACGACGGCGTAAAGGCCTGGGGTGGACGCTAGCTCCGGGAAGATGGCGGCGGCCACAAGGCCATATGCCCCGCCCAGCATGGCGCCCAGGAACAGGCTAGGGCTGAACACCCCGCCGCCGAAGCGCCCGGTATAGGAGATGATGGTGGCAGCCATTTTGGCCACCATCAGCGACAGAAGCAGGTCAAAGCCGTATTCGCCATTGAGGGCCCGGCTTGTGGCCTCGTAGCCCACGCTCAGGATTTCCGGGTAGAAGATGGCGATGCCGCCGACGAAAACCCCGGCGACAGCAGGCTGCAGCCAGAAAGGGATTTTGCCAAGCTTGATGCGCACCTTGTCGCCCCAGTCCATGCCGGCCATGAAGGTGACGGCGACAAAGGCGGCGGCGATGCCCAGGAGGAAAAAGGCCGGGAATTCCCAGAAGCTGGCGATGATATATTCAGTGGTCTCGAACGCCGGGAAGTTGCCCAGGTGCGCGCGGCTTACCAGCGTGCCTGCGATGGCGGAGATCACGATGGGCGCGAAAGCGTGAAGGGCATAGTGCCCCAGGATAACTTCGAGCGCGAAGAAAACGCCTGCGATGGGGGCGTTGAAGGACGCCGCAACAGCGGAGGCGACACCGCAGCCCAGAAGCGTGCGCGCGGCAGACGGGTTCAGGTGAAGCGCTCGGGTGAGGGCGGATGCCATCGTAGCCCCCAGGTGCACCACCGGACCCTCGCGGCCCATAGAGGCGCCCGACCCGAGTGACACGATGGTGGCAATTGCGCTTGCGATACCGCTTTTGATCCCGAGCCGGCCGTTTTGAAGCGCTGCCGCCTCAATCACGTTCGGAACACCCCGCGCCTGATGCTTGTTGATGAAGCGGAGGATCTGGCCGACAACAATGCCGCCGCCCACTAGGGCGCCCATGATGTGCCAGAAAGGCAGGTCTTTGGCGCCCGACGCCAGTTCTGCTTCGCTCAGCCCATAAATCAGTTCAAGAAGTTTGCCGATGGCAAGGTAGAAGCCGATGGCGGCATAGCCGGAGATCACCCCGACAAGAACAGCCAGCACAGTGATGGCGCCAAATTCACGGCCGCCAGCTGAAAACAGCGTGGTGCGAACGCGGCGCCTCAGCCTGCCAAAGAAACCTGATTTTCTGCCGGTCGCTGGCATCAGGTACAATTCTCCAAATCACTTCAAAACATAGGCTGGCAGGGCCGCACAGAGGGGACAAACTTGCCCTCAAGCCGGGCCCTGGGGCCAGCGATCCACGGTACCTTAGTGTTTGAAATCAAAAAGGTTAAGCGATTTCGCCGTATCAATGCCCTATTCTGGGGGCAGGGTTGCAATGAGCCCTTGTCAAAGGGGGATTGATTTCGCACTGTTCCCCAGTGGGTTTTGAGACTTGGAACGGAGCCAGCCGTGAAAACCGGGAAATTGCTGAAACTGACATATTGGCTGTTTGGCTCGCTGGTGGCGCTTCTGCTGCTGGCGTCGGTGGCGATCGGTTTTCTGGACTGGAACCAATATCGGGACACCTTGTCGGATCTGGCGTCTTCCCGGCTGGGGATGCGGGTTGAACTTGCGGGCCGCGTGACTGTCGGGCTGTTCCCGCGCCCTGAAGTGTCTGCCGAGACCGTGCGGCTGTATCCTGCCGGCGACCGCGGGGCAGATTTTGTCGCCACAGCGGACCGGATTGATATGCGGCTGGGCTTCAGCGCGCTCCTTAAGGGCGATATCGCCATCCAGCATCTGGGCTTTGACGGCCTGAATGTGGTGGTTGAGGAAAACAGCGAAGGCGCCTGGAATGTGCGCGGTTGGCCGAAGCCTGATCCTGACACAGAGGCCGCGACAGTTTCTGTCCAGATGGAGCGCCTGAAGATTGTGGGCGGTACCGTGCAACTGGTGGATCATTCTGGCGGCAGCCGGACCATCGAAGGCCTGTCGTTTGACCTTAAAGGCCAACTGCCGGAAGGCCCGCTTGAATGGGATGGCAGCTTTGTGGCCGCTGGTCAGAAAGTGACATCTTCCGGGCGGCTGCGGCCAAGCCGGGACGATGCGGTTCTGTCTCTCAAAACAGATATCGGCATGGCCGGCGGCAGCCTGCATGTTTCGGGACGCCTGTTTGACGACGGCTTTGCCGGGCGTATTCAGGCGGAAGGTGACAATCTCGCGTCTTTCCTTGCTGCGAGCCAGGCTGCAGTTGATGGCCAGGCCGCCGCGTCGCCTGTCCCCGAAGCAGGTTTTGAATTGGACCTTCAGGTGGACCGCGAAGCCGGAGTCTACCGGACTGTTTCGCGCACCATGGATGTCGGGGGAACGCGTGGGCGTCTGGACCTGACGGTCGCGCGCAGGAACGGTGGCTTTCATGCCACCGGGTCCGTCTCCTTTGGTATCGTGGACCTTGCACCCTGGCTTGACGCACGGGCGAACGCTGTGCCCACAGACCATGCTGGCACGGCAAGTGGCGGTTCCATGCCCTTGACCGGCGCGCTCGACCTGACCGTGGAAGGTGTCGAGCTTGGTGGTGGCGTGATCCAGCAACTGGACGCCGTAGTGCAGCTGACGGATGACGGCCTTGAGCTTACCAACCTGCAGGCGCTGTTGCCAGGTGGGTCGGGGCTGTTCTTCTCAGGTTCACTGATGGCTGACGTGGGGCATGGCCAACTGCAACTGGTGTCCGGTAACCTGCCGGACCTGTTGCGCTGGATGCAGATTGATGTGTCGGGCCGTATCCCGCCCGGGCGGCTCGCAACAGCCGAACTGTCAGCGGGCGTCGGTATTACCGCCGATGGCTGGCGCCTGTCCGGGCTTGAGGCGCGGGTGGATACATCCAACTTCAAGGGCGAGGTTACAGGGCATATGGGCAGCGCCTGGCCTTCGACCGTGAAGCTGACAGCCGACACGCTGAACCTGGACGCCTACCTTTCCGATGCACCCGCGAGTTCTGCCCCGGGTGACATCTTTGATGCAATGCCGCCCCAGCCACTGACAGTGGAATTGACGGCGGCTGATGTTTTGTGGGGTGGGGCGAAATATTCCAATCTGAAGCTGGGGGGCGAGCTGGGACCTGAACAGCTTCAGCTTTCG
>JBNKYQ010000289.1:0-3514 GCA_050300975.1 Kordiimonas sp. | reverse complement strand
CCTTCTGTGCCACTGGGCGCGGGACCGGGCGCAGGGGCCGCAGATCCCGCTCACGCGCGCCGTGCAGATGCTGACGTCCGAGATCGCTGACTATGTCGGCTTCAGGGACCGCGGCAGGCTCGAGGTGGGCAAGAAAGCCAACATCAATGTGATTGATCACAAGAATTTGCGCCTGCACGCACCGCATATGGTCAAGGATCTGCCGGCGGGCGGCCAGCGCTTGCTTCAGGAAGCCACCGGCTATATAGCCACAATTGTGGACGGCAAAGTGGTGCTTGAAAATGACAAGCTTACAGGCCTCAGGCCGGGTCGTCTGGTAAGGCTTGGCGCAAAGGCGGCGTAACAAACGTGACAGACATTCTTTCCGACATCGGCCTCCTCACCCTTGTGGGGCTGGCCGCAACCGTTCTCCTGGCGGCGGTCCTTCGGGCCTTCACCGGGTTCGGGTTCGCGCTGGCGGCGCTACCGGTCTTCAGTCTTGTGATTGCCCCCACCACGGCGGCAAGCGTGATCGTTCTGCTGACACTGACGGTGTCGCTGCAGACTATCCGCACCTATTGGAAAGACGTGCCGATCAGGGACATGACAGGCATGGTCATAGCCTCCGCGATCGGCACGCTGTTCGGCACCTATCTTTTGCTGCTGTTCAGCCCCGATGCTTTCCGGTTGCTGATTGGCGGCACGGTGATGCTGGCCTGTTTCCTTCTGGCAAAATACAAGCCCGCGCCGCACCGGGCGGGCGGCATTTTCGGGCTTGGCTCTGGGATGACGTCTGGCCTTCTGAACGGCGCGCTCGCGATCCCCGGCCCACCGGTGATCATCTATTCGATGGCGGTCTATGACCGCGCCCGCGTCGCGCGCGCCTTCCTGATGGGCTTTTTCCTCTTCTCAGCTGCCTTCGCCGCCACAAGTTACACCATTGAGGGCATCATCGGCTTGAAGGAGCTGACGCTTTTTGCCGTTTGCTACCCGGCCATGCTGATCGGTAACCGCACCGGCGACTGGCTGTTTGAAAAATACGGTGACGCGTCGCACCGCCCCATCGCCATTTGGGCGCTGTTCGCCATCGGCCTCAGCGTCGCCGCAGCCGCGATCTTCTAACCTGCTTTTGCCAGCGGGCTTTCTTCCGCTGGCAGCACCGGCGCGGGCTTGGCGAAATAATAGCCTTGCAAGTAATCCGCCCCCATTTTGGTCAGGTAGCGGCCTTCTTCCTCGCATTCAATGCCTTCGGCGATGGTTTGGATCCGGTTGTCAGAGGCAATCTGCAGCAGGCGCTTCACGATGGTTTGCTTGAAAGTATCCTGGTGCACATCGCGCACCAGGTCCATGTCCAGCTTTACATAGTCAGGACGCATCTCGTGCAGCATATTGAGACCAGACCAGCCGGAACCGATATCATCCAGCGCCACACCGAAGCCCGCGCCCCGGTAAAAAGCCAGAATGCCCTTCAAATGGGCCTTGTCGCGCGCTTCATGGGTCTCCGTCAGCTCGAACACTACGTCGCTGGGCTTTAACCCCGCGGCCTCAATGGCGGCAGCCGTCGCCCGCAGGCAATATGCCGGATCATAGATGCTGGACGGGTTGAAATTGATGAAAATCTTGCCCGTCAGGCCGGCGGTAGCTGCGGTTTCCACCGCACTTTTGCGCGCGAGCAAGTCGGCGCTGAACAGCAGGTCTGACTTGCCGGCTACATCAAACACATGCCCGGGCGGGATGATGGTGCCTTCAGCGTCCCGAAGACGGAACAGCCCTTCCTGACCAAAAGCCTTGTCCGGGTTGCTTGCATGAAAGATGGGCTGGAACCAAGTTTCAAAGCGTTTCGCCTCCAGCGCCTCGATGATCCACTGGCTTTGGAAACGGTTGATGAACACATCGGCCTGAAATACCCGCCCCATGTCAGCCGGGGACAGGGCCTCATCCTTTGTCGTGACAATCTTGGTGTTCGCGAGCTCCTGGCCGTTGAACTCGCCAAAAAGGGCCGTCAGGAAAGCGCCGACGTCGGCCTTGTTCACCATGATACGGTGAGCCGTCGCACCAAATGCTTCACCCTTCAGCCCCAAGCAGGAGGTGACCCCAATGAGCCGGTCCGCTGCCTTGCCCGTGGGCAGGTAAATCCAGAAGAACGTCTTCTCGAAGATATGGGCGTGGATGGTTTCGCATTCCTTGCAGTCCATAGAGGCCTCCTGATGATTGGGACGCCTGAGATACGAACGGCGGCATGCCTTGGATCAACCCATACAAATGCAAAAGCCCCGACCTGATGGCCGGGGCTTTCATGTCGCACGCTTTAGGCTAGACCTAGTCGGTCAGGCCGCGGGCTTCAAGGATGGCGTCCAGCTTGTAGGGCCTGCCCTTGAATTCCTCGAACATTTCCATCGGGTCACGCGCGCCCCGTGGCTCCAGGATCGAATGACGAAGCTTCGCCGCCACGTCCTGGTTGAAGATGCCCTCTTCCGTGAAGGTGGCGTAAGCATCAGCCGACAGTACTTCAGACCACAGGTAGGTATAGTAACCCGCCGCGTAAGCGGCCCCACCGAAGGCGTGGTTGAAGTATGGCGTGCGGTAGCGCACCACAATCTCAGGGATCAGGCCGATCTCGTCCAGCACCTGTTTCTCAAACTCAGCGACATCCGTGTCCGCCGTGATGTGGCGCGTGTGCCAGTTCATGTCCAGAAGCGCGGCGGAGACATACTCAACTGTCGCGAAGCCCTGGTTGAACTTGGACGCCGCCTGCAACCGGTCGATCATCGCCTCCGGGATCACGTCGCCGGTTTTGTAGTGCTTGGCGTAGATCCGCAGCACTTCAGGCTCCCACGCCCAACCCTCAAAGATCTGGGATGGGAACTCGACAAAGTCCCAGGCCATGCTGTTCATGCGGTCGTAGGTCACGGTGGACATCAGCGTGTGCATGGCGTGGCCGAACTCGTGGAACAGCGTACCCACATTGTCCGCAGACAACAGCGGCGGCACGTCGCCTGAGCCTTTCGGGAAGCTCATCACATTGACCACAATCGGGGTCTCTTTGCCGTCTACCTTGGTTTGGGACCGGAAGCTGTTGTTCCAGGCACCGCCGCGCTTGGAGGCGCGGGCATAATGGTCGGTCAGGTAAAGGCCCAGATAGGTGCCGTCTTTCTCGTACACTTCAAACGTGCGCACGTCCGGGTGATAGGTGTCGATATCGGTGCGTTCCTTGAACGTCAGGCCCCACAGCTTGCCCGCCGTGTGGAACGCACCCTTCAGCACGTTATCGAGCACAAAGTAAGGCTTCAGCGTCTGCTCATCCAGGTCATAGCGTGCCTTGCGGACCTTTTCGGCATAGTGCCACCAGTCCCAAGCCGCCAGCTTGAAGTTGCCGCCTTCCGCGTCCACCATTTCCTGCAGCGCCGCGCGCTGTACATCCCACTGCTGCAATAAGTGAGAACCATCAGATAGGTTCGAGAGGGTGTAAGCCCTATTGGAGGGATCCAAAACGACGCCGGTCTGGATGCCCTGAAGCGTTTGCTTCACAACAACG